>DAOWAQ010000384.1 GCA_030634505.1 Calditrichia bacterium | reverse complement strand
TATTTCGAAATTATCCGGCAGATTACAAATATGGATTATTTCATCACCGTCTTTTTGTGTATCCATGACCTTTACTTCAAATCCATCAAAAGCAATAATCCCTGTATCACCAACCTGTCCACCGGATTCTGCATAAAATGGCGTGTCTTTTAAAACAATGTGTAATCTCTTTTTATCGATCAAATATTTTACAACATGTGTTTCAATGGCGTCTTCCATATATCCTACAAAATTCGATGACTCCCCTTCATTAACAACAATCCAATCTTTTGAGTCAACATTTATTGCTTTAAATTTTGCAGCATCTCGCGCTCTTTGCTGTTGTTTTTTCATTTCTGTTTGAAATCCTTTTTCATCTATTTCCATTTCAGATTCTTCAGCCAATACCCGCGTTAAATCCATAGGGAAACCATAAGTGTCATACAATCTAAAAACATCACTTCCCGGAATTACACTCTTCTTCTTTTTCAGCAATTCTGATTTTATTTTTTCAAAAATATCAAGTCCACGGTCAAGCGTCCTGTTAAAATGTTCCTCTTCGGAATGAATGACTTTTTTGACATGTTCTTTTTTGGTTTTAATTTCCGGAAATGTATCACCGAGAATATCAACTACAGTATCCACAACTTTGTAAATAAATGGTTCATGCATCTCCAGTTTTCTACCATATCGTGCAGCCCGCCTTAGGATACGCCGCATCACATATCCTCTGCCTTCATTCGAGGGAAAGCCACCATCAGATATTGACACGGTGAGCATTCTAACATGATCGGCAATTACCAAATAGGGTGACTTATCATCTGCAGAGTCAAATGGTTTTTGTGCAATCTCTGCAATTTTATTTATTATAGGTACAAATAAATCCGTTTCATAGTTAGATTTTTTATTCTGCATTACCGCTACAATGCGCTCAAATCCGGCTCCGGTGTCCACATGTTTTGCCGGCAACGGTACCAACTCCCGTGAAGGCTCGCGATTATATTGTATAAAAACGAGGTTCCATAATTCGATATATCTGCCGCAATCACCATTTACAAAACAGGTATGATCCTCGCCTTTTTTATCACAATAGTCAGCGCCCAAATCAATATGAATTTCTGAGCATGGGCCACACGGACCAACCTCACCCATTTCCCAGAAATTATCCATTTCATCAAATCGTAGTATTTTATCTTTTGAAATATCCGTTTCAGATTTCCACAATTCTTCAGATTCATTATCATCCTGGAAAACAGTCGCGTATAATTTATCTTTCGGTAGTTTGTAGACTACTGTAAACAATTCCCATGCCCATTGGATAGCTTCCTTTTTGTAATAATCACCAAAGGACCAGTTACCCAGCATCTCAAAAAAGGTATGATGGTAGGTATCATGCCCCACTTCTTCAAGGTCATTATGTTTGCCGCTAACCCGGATACATTTCTGAGTATTTACAGCACGCGTGTATTCCCGTTTACCTTTTCCTAAAAAGATATCTTTAAATTGATTCATCCCGGCATTTGTGAATAGAAGAGTTGGGTCGTCCAATGGTACAACCGATGCACTGGAAACTAAAGTATGATTTTTACTTTTAAAGTAATCGATAAATTTTTGCCTGATTTCATTTGCTGTCATTTATTTCCTCTGATTTGATATTAAAAAAACTGTGTTCTGTTTAAGTTACAAATTGACCATATGTTATGCTGCCATATAGTGGTCACTATGTGATAAGCATCTTTTTATTTGCCAGCACTGAAAAAGATTCTTATGCCTTTGGCATCCCTTCGGAACAGAATGATTTTTATAGAGAAAATACATTGTATATGCTTTCAATATTCTTATATTTGACATATTTTCTTTGGGCCAAATTCACATTAAAAATATTAAATTTAATAAATATGAAAATATTTATCCTGTTTTTTTAATAAAGATTTAGATGATTCTTCTTATTCCTAAGTTTATGAACTAAATTCAAAATTCGTATTGGTGAAAATTTGGTGACTTAATAATTTTATTCAAAGTGGTAAATAAAATAATTGGTATTAATAGATATCTTGTCTGTGTCCGATTTTTAATATTTGAATTTCTCTATTTTCCCAATCCACATCAAACAAGACCCTGTAATTTCCAATACGTAAACGATAATCCGCCAAGGGATGATTACTTAAATGTTTTATGTTTGAAATATTTGGGAAATTAATTAATTCCTCGATACCGAATTTTATTTGAGGGAGTGAATTTTTTGTTATTTTTTTTAGGTCTTTAGATATGCTTTTCGCATAAATAATTTTAAACATTTACACTTTTCCAGACATCCTCATGAGATAGTACATTCTTCTTTTTTATCTCACTCCTTCTCTTTGAAATATCTTTAGATAAATTTTCGTACTCGGATTTTTTAAGTAATAAATCTACAAAATATGAAAGTTTTTCTTTATCTTCTTCATGCAAATGATTTATAATATCTATGGATAATGTTGACATATCTTCTCCAAAAATTTAATTAAAACTCACAGAAAAATATAAGCTTTTCTGATTGGAAATCCAAAAATCATAATCTATATAATATATTTACAGAACAAATTAAATCCTACTAAAAACTAATATTCACTCCAAGCATTGGTTGTTTGGAATATTTATTTAATTTTGGAGTAAAGGATAATTTGTATTTCTTTTTTAATTCTTCATTTTGATCAACATCAGAACTGCGAGCATCAAGTATTGACCAAATTCAGGTGCCAATTATTCCACCAACACCAAGATAGTACCAATAATATTTTTCTTCTCTTAATTTCTGACCACTAACTTCATTATAAACATTGTATGTACCACCACTTACAGCTAATATTCCTGATGTCAACATTAAATTATGGATTATCCCAAGTCCGATATCACCATTATAATGTTGCCCGATTCCAGGAAATAAAAATGAAAGCCAG
>DAOWAQ010000193.1 GCA_030634505.1 Calditrichia bacterium | reverse complement strand
TCGACAAAAGCAGATTATGTAATTACAGGTAATCCCGGATGTATGATACAATTGATATATGGTTCAAAAAAGTTTAATAGGAACATAAAAGTATTACATCCAATAACGTTAATTCGTAAAAGTTATAATTAACAAATTTGGGGTGAAATAATGAAAACAAATTATATATTTTTTATACTCATTTTAACTTTATTATCTTTTAACATGAGTGCTCAATCTTTGGACTATGAGAGTGAATATGATATGCGTTATGCCGGTTTCTCATTTACAATGGCGGAAACCGGATCCGGAATCGGAGGATTGATGGCATGGCCAATATTTGCAAATACACACTTGGGCATTGGTCTTGGAGCATATTTTTTACGAGATAGCGATGAATATACTTATTATGATCCACGTTTTTATGCTTATCCACAAACTGTAAATAAAGAAAACAATGTGTATCTTTTTGATTTTATGGTTTCATTGAAGAGACGATTTTTCGCTTCAGATTTGGATGAAAGTTTGCGTCCATTTCTATCAGCGGGAGTAGGTCCATATTATGGAATGAATTTTCCTGAATACAGCCAGGATTTGCAGGGCAATAAAACATTTGATCAATATGCCTGGGCACTGGGAGGGTTTTTAGGCGCCGGCGTTGATGTTGACGCCAGTACAAATTATTTTATAAGTATTCGGGCTCAATACCGAATAATTCCATTTTTGGAATATATAGGAGAAAGAAAAAATCACTCTATGTTTGAATTGAGATTTGAAATCGGTAACAGGTATTAATATTGGCAGCAAAAATTATCTTTTTAACCTTAAGTGTGGCAAATAAACTGCGCGTTGTGTGTGATGTTGTTGAAAATGAATTTTCGCAGGGAAATAAAGTTATAATAAATGTTTCAGATGAAGATGAGGGAAAATCTTTAGACAATATGCTATGGAGCTGGAAACAATCCAGTTTTGTCCCGCACAGTTTTGCTATTTCATTATCTGAATCTACAAAAGATCCTGTTCTCATAACTTCAGACGTATCTGATGATTTATCGTATGATACATTGATTCTTGTTAATCCATCAAATATTGATAAATTTAACAGTTTTAAAACAGTAATTGATTTTGCAGAAAAATATAATCCTACAAAAATTGAAACTGACAGAAAAAGATTTAAATTATACCGGGATCAGAAATTTACAATTAAAACAATGAATCCCGGAGAATATCTCCATAAATAGCATTTTTTAGATTCATTTAGTTTAAATAAATATATTTCATCGTCTTCTAAAATTAGAATTAATTTTATTAATGATTTCATCTTTAATTGATTCACTTAATACAAAACAACGTCAGGCAATAGAAAAGCCTTTGCAACCCATTCTTGTACTAGCAGGTCCGGGGACAGGTAAAACCCGGATGTTGGTTGCCAGAATTGGAATTCTTCTAGAAAAATACTCTTTTCCACCAGAGAAGATACTTGCCTTAACATTTACAAATAAAGCTGCAAATGAGATGAAAACACGTTTGTTAAACCAATGTGGTCAAAAAGCTATTGACTTACATACTTCAACAATTCATGCATTTGCACTGGAGGTTCTTAAAAAATATCATCATAAAGTCGGATTAGAAAAGAATTTTTCAGTTTGTGACAGAGAATATCAAACAAGATTAATGAAAAAATTGTGTAGTCCTGTTGTTAAAGATGATTTGGATAATAAAGTTAAAGCGCTATTATTGTCGGTTTCAAATTTTCAGATGAGAGGAAAAGATTTATCACCGTTTGGTAGAGAAAAATATAATGAATATAGTACATATTTGTTAAAACATAAATTAATTGACTTTAATCAGATTATCGTATTTTGTAACAACTTATTTAAAGAACATAAAGATATTTTGGCTGAATACCAGCATCTGTTTCCTTCTATTTTAGTTGATGAATTTCAGGATACTGATCCTGTGCAATATGAAATCATTAAAATGCTTGCTGTAAAAGAAAAAAACATTTTTGTAGTAGCTGATGATGACCAATCAATCTATGCATGGAGAGGAGCAAATCCGGAAAATATAAAAAAATATATTGAGGATTTTGATATATCTGAAATTGATTTTTTAGATATTAATTATAGAAGCGGGAATAATATAATCGGATCTGCTCTGCGAATAATTAAAGACACGGATAGAGTAGAACCAAATAAGAAAATTAAAAGTCTGCCGGATGTTCTGGATGATATAAAAGTATATTTGTTTTTAAATGAAAGTGATGAAATAGATTTTATAATTAAAAAAATTAAAAATTGGGCAAATACTGACATTCCTTTCAAAGAAATTGCTGTAATTTATCCTTTTCATAAAATTGGCAACTCATTAGAGCACAATTTTTTAAAAGCTAAAATAGCTTATCAAATGGCAACTGGTAATAGCATTTTGGAGAATCCATTTTTACTGAAACTAATGTTATATTTAAAAGTTATGCAAAATGCAATGGATGATATATCATTAGAACAACTTTCGGAAAATGAAATTGGAATACAATTAACAAAGTTGATAAAAAATCATGCCTATCGACAAAACATTACTTTCCGTAAATCACTGTATGAATTTTATAGACTAAATAAAAGTGAAATTGATTTTAATTCATTATTAAGAATTAAAAATTTTATTTCCCAAATAGCAAATCTGGTCAATTTAAAATCGTTTTACTCTTTGAATCAATTGATTGATGAAATCTATGGATATTCGCAGCAATTCAAGTATTCATATTTAAATGAAAGAAGCAATGACCTGGAAAAACCTCCGGAATTAAAAGAATTTTCCAGTATATTTCAAAGCGAAATTAGCAATTACCAGATATATATTTATCATCCAAATCCAAAAATTGAATATTTAGCCGTAAAATTAGCATCCTCAATTTTAGATACACCTGTTAATTGCTTTTCAGTAAATAAACTTGAAATTGACAACTCCAAAAGTATTATTTTTGAATTGGTGGCAAATAAAAACAAATTTGAACATGCTATAATAATTCCTATCCACCAATATGCTAATTCTAAAAGAAAGAGCAGTCTTAGTAATTTGTATAAAATATTACAAAGGTTAATTTCTGCTAAAATGGAGGCATTACCTGATACTTATGTAATTTTGGATTTAGAAACAACGGACAAAGAGATCGCATCCTGTGGGATTGTTGAAATAGCAGCAGTTCGTGTAAAAAATGGTAAAATGGTAGATGAACTTCAATCCCTGATTAATCCTGAAATGCCTATTTCAAGGGGTGCTGAGGCGGTTCATAACATAAGTGAAAATGATGTTAAAAACTCGCCAACCATAAAAGAATATTGGTCACAATTTATGGATTTTATTGGTGACGACTTAATTATTGCCCATAATGGATATTCATTTGATTTTGCAATTTTAGATAGATATTCAAAAAAAATAAATAGTAAAAAATTGCATAATATAAAATTAGATTCTTTGGCAATGGCACAAAACCTGTTCCCCAATCAATCAAATTCTATAGATGCATTGGTAGATAAATTTAATTTGGATGCGGGGACAAGACATAGAGCTTTGGATGATGTAAAAGTATTACATGACATTGTAAGCATAATGCAAAATTTAAAAGCAGACTTATTCCAAAAAACTTCATTTGAAATATATACAGATATTGTTGCATTAGGAAACTATATGGAAAATAAGGTGAATGCGACAGAGGATAGAATATATTTCATAAGCGGCGCCAGAAAACTGATTTCACCATATGATAATACAGTTGATCAATTTTGCAAAATATTTAATCTAAACATAACTGAAATTATTCAAGGATTAAAAAACACATTAAAAAATATTGATACCTCTTCATCTTCATTTAAACAGGATGAAAATGTTTTATATAAGTTGAAATTACTTGCTAATGATTTTAACCACCTGCAAATAGATGCAGCCATCGCGAATTTAATTAGTTATTTGAATTTGAGATCGGGAGGGCAGGAAAATCTGGAGGATATTAATGCGGTTTCACTCCTAACATTTCATGCCGCCAAAGGATTGGAATTTGAAAAGGTTATCTTAATGGGACTTGAAAAGAACAATATTCCAGGTTTTCATTCGTTACGTGAAGACCCTGAGGATGGTAGGAGTGTTACAAAAAAATTGGAAGAGCAACGACGATTATTATATGTCGGGATTACTCGTGGAAAATCAGAAGTAATTTTAACAGCGGTTAAAAACAGGGGAGGTTGGGAAAATGAATCCTCTCCATTCCTAAAAGATTTAGACATTCCAAAAATTATTATAAATAATTAAGTTTACTTAAATTTCTCTATTCTTGGTTTGACATGATACAGAAAAGTCAGTTAATTTACAGTCTTAAGTACTTAAACAATAATAAGATGGTTCCCAACTGGAGATTAATGAATTTGTTATCCATATTGAATATCTACAATAAAATATTAGTTTATTATTGATAGCAATACTAATTTAGTGTATATTAGATACGTGTACACAAAAATAGTGTGTCGGGAGAGTATATGTTAAAAAATATAACCCTTAGCGCTGATGGTGAATTAATACTGAAAGCACGAAAAAAAGCGCAAAAAGAAAACACTACAGTAAACGAACAATTTAGAATATGGCTTATT
>DAOWAQ010000122.1 GCA_030634505.1 Calditrichia bacterium | reverse complement strand
CTACCAGGTTAATAAAACAAACATGATAGAAAAAATTGCCGAATTGGTACAGCAGAAAAAAATTGAAGGAATATCAGACTTAAGAGATGAATCAGATCGTGATGGTATGCGTGTGGTAATTGATTTGAAAAAAGACGCAAATCCCAGGTCTATTCTAAACTATTTATACAAACACAGCCAGATGCAAACTACATTTGGAATAATAATGCTTGCTCTGGTTAAAGGACAGCCAAAAGTTCTAAATATAAAACAAGTTTTACAGGAATATATAAATCATCGCCACGAAATTATAACAAGACGTACAAAGTTTGAGCTAAAGGAAGCTGAAAACCGGGCCCATATTCTTGAAGGATTAAAAATTGCAATTGATAATATTGATGAAATAATTGAATTAATAAAGAAATCCAAAGACCCCGAATCTGCAAAAGAAAAACTAATAAAACAGTTCAAGTTATCAGAGATTCAGGCAAAATCAATTCTGGAAATGCGATTACAAAGATTAACTGGCCTGGAAAGACAGAAGATAGAAGATGAATATCGCGAATTAATAAAATTTATTGAAAAACTAAAAGCAATTCTGGACAACAAACAGCTACGAATGCAAATTATTAAAGAGGAATTGTCAGAAGTTAAAAAGAACTATGGGGACGAAAGACGTACTGAGATTATTACAAATTACGAGGAATTAAGCATTGAAGACATGATTGCCGAAGAAGATATGGTTATTACGATTTCACATAGAGGCAACATTAAAAGATTTCCAACCAGTGGTTATCGAAGACAAAGAAGAGGGGGGAAAGGATCTACGGGCGCTACAACACGAGAAGAAGATTTTATCGAACACATGTTTATCGCAAGTACCCACCATTATATTTTATTCTTCTCCGATAAAGGTAAATGTTACTGGTTAAAGGTTCATGAAATTCCACAAGCCGGAAAGACAACTCGCGGAAGACCGATTGTGAATATGATTGATATTGAAAAGCATGAAAAAATAAAAGCTTTTATCG
Source organism: Calditrichia bacterium (assembly GCA_030634505.1). GTDB lineage: Bacteria > Calditrichota > Calditrichia > JAJRVZ01 > JAJRVZ01 > DAOWAQ01. The sequence goes on along the minus strand of DAOWAQ010000122.1, from coordinate 5,308 downwards.
CCGTAAAGAATTTTGATGACGGTGGAAATATAGTCGTTGCTACAAGTAAAGGTATAATTAAAAAAACAGAATTATCAGCATACAGCCGGCCAAGAAGAGGAGGCATAGTAGCTGTTAATATTAGGGAAGATGATAGTTTAATAGAAGCGAAGCATTCAACAGGCAGTAATGATATTATTTTAGCAACCAAGAATGGTTTTTCAATTAGATTTCACGAAAGCAATGTGCGAGAAATGGGAAGAACTGCAACGGGAGTAAAAGGCATTACTCTACGTGAAGGTGATAATGTGATTGGAATGGTAGTAGTGAAAAGAGAAGCAACCTTACTTACGGTTTCTGAAAGAGGAATGGGCAAAAGAAGCAATGTTGGTGACTACCGGGTACAAAACCGTGGTGGCAAGGGAATTATAACGATGAAAGTTAATGAAAAAACCGGCCATATCGTTACTGTATTAGAAGTTGTTGATAATGAAGATATAATTATTATTACAGAAAAAGGTGTTGCAATTAGGCAGCATATCGGAAATATAAAAGTAATAGGCAGAAATACCCAGGGTGTAAGATTAATGCGACTGGGAGAAGATGCACAAATAAGCGACGTCGCCAAAATTGTATCTGAGGAAGAAGAAGAATAGTATATCAATAAAAATAATGATACAGACCCATTTTATTGGGAGGAAGAATGAAAAAAATCTCGGATTCAACCATTAATCGATTATCCAAATATTACAGAACGCTTGAAAGATTACAAGAAAAAAACATTGAAACGGTTTCATCTGATGAAATTGCAGAAATTGATGGTGTAACTTCCGCTCAAGTAAGAAAAGATTTATCTTTTTTTGGTACGTTTGGAAAACGAGGACTTGGCTATAATATTGAAGAATTAAAAAACAATATTGGAAAAATTCTTGGCTTAAATCAGCAGTGGAATGTTGCCGTTATTGGAGTGGGAAATATTGGTATGGCATTAATTGACTATGCTGAATTTAAAAAACAGGGATTTTTGATAAAACTTTTATTGGATCATGACAAAAATAAAATTGGCAAAAAAGTAAAAAACCTGGAAATAAAGAATTTTTCAGATGCAGCAATGCATTTAAAGAATGAAAAAATTCAAATAGTAATTATTGCCGTACCTTCTAATGTTGCCCAAAGTGTTGCAGATATTGCCATGGGGGCAGGCATAGGCGCTATATTAAATTTTGCACCATTGAATATTAAGTCGCCGGAAACCGTTATGGTTAAAAATGAGAATATGTCAATTGAATTAGAAGCTCTATCTTATTTCTTGGCGAATAAATAAGAAGTTATTGAATAAAAGAGAATATAAAAAAGGCAGATGGTTTCTGCCTTTTTTTGTTGAATTATAATTCGGATAGTTCTTTTGCTTTTTTGGCCGCTTCATTTGCTTTATCCACTTTGTTTAGGTTGGCAAAAACATAACTTAAATTTGTCCAAATACTGGCGGCATCAGGAAAATATTTAGTACCCTCTAGCAATAATTGTTCGGCAACATCAAATTTTTTCAAATCTATTAATACTCTACCATATAAGTCATATATTTCTTTAAATTCAGGATCCAGATCATATACTTTTTCAAAATATATTTCGGCGTCACCTAAGTATTTAATTCTATCAGTATCTTCTATATTTTCACGGTTTGCTTCTTTATAAAACAACAAGCCTAAGTTAAAAGGAATCGCTTTTTCTTCAGGATTTACTTCAACAGCATTCTTGTATGCGGCAATGGCTTCTTCCTTTTTACCGGAGAAGTCCAGGCATTCCGCATATAAGGTTAATGCATTTGTGTTTTCGGGCTCTATTTTAAGTGCTTTTTCAAAATACTCAATTGACTTTTCATATTCTTTTAAAGTTCTGAAATAAAAACCTAAATCAATCCAACCGAGTGCACTATCCGGTTTGCTTTCAGTGGTTAATATCAAATATTTTAGGCGGTTCTCGTCATCTTTTAAATTATTATATGCAATAGAAATCAATCGATTAGCTTGAAAATCTTTTTTAATTATCAATGCTTTCTGAAATTCATCGATCATTTTATTTAACACTTTTGAGGCATTTTCGCTTTCTTTGTCTTCGAGTTTAATAAAACTATTATAGGATTGGACGCCGCTATTGTAAAATTTTGAAAAGTAACGATTTCTAGAATTTTGAATTTGTACTTCAAAAGTATTTTTTAAAGCTGACGATTTATCATATGCATCAACCATTTCTTTAATATCCCCTTGCTGTCCGGCAATTTCGCCATAATAATACCATGCTTCGGGATCTTGGGGAACTTTTTCTACTGCTTTTTTTATAGAAGCATAAGCTTGATCCCACCGACTACCCTTATAATCAATGATTGCCTGCTCTAAGCTAGGATCACGACATGCGGCAAGTAAAATTATTAATGCCAAAGTCATAATTAATAGTACATAAGATTTCTTCATTTTTTCTCCTTGTAAATTAATAAAATTGAATTTAATTGTGATTAATTAATTTTGAAATGTTTATTTTTAATGGTTGTTTAATAATACCTTTTTCTGTAATAATGCCTGATAGTAATTCCGCTGGTGTAATATCGAAAGCCGGATTATATACATCTAAATCACTATTTCCTTTTTTGTAATTATAAATGTCCAAAATTTCGTCAGGCTCTCTTTTCTCAATTGGAATATCAGATCCACAATTCATATCAAAATCAAATGTGGATACCGGGGCAGCTGAATAACACGGTATTTTATGATAGTTAGCTGCAACGGCCAAATTATATGATCCAATTTTATTCGCTACATCACCGTTTTTTGCAATTCTGTCGGCGCCAAACAAGACCAAGTTTATTTTACTTTCAGCCATAAGTGAAGCTGCCATGCTGTCTGCAATTAAAGTACAGGGAATGCCAGCTTGATTTAATTCCCAGAATGTCAACCTTGCTCCTTGCCCCAGGGGACGGGTTTCATTTACATAAACATGCAGACTTATATTTTTTTCAGCAGCGGCATAAATGATACCCAGCGCAGTGCCCCATCCGCCGGTCGCCAAACTACCAGTATTACAATGCGTAACAATGTTCGCTTTTTCCGGAACAATCTCAAGCCCATTAATACCTATTTGATGACAAGAATCCCGATCTTCTGAGTGTATTTCTAAAGCTTCTTTTCTTAATAATTTTGCTATATCAGATTGTATCTTATTTGGATTATCCGAGATAACCTGATTTATTCTTTCGATTGCCCATTCCAAATTTACAGCAGTTGGCCGGCTGTTTTTTAGTTCAATGCCGGCAAATTTTAATTCTTCAAAAAATCTATTTCTTGAAAAGGATTTAAGGTTGTTCGCTATAATATAAAGGGTATATGCTGCCATGACTCCTATTGCAGGAGCACCACGAATCTTCAACTTTTTTATAGCTTCTATAGAATCCTCAAGCCCATTTATTTTTATATATTTCAGTTGCCCCGGGAGCAACGTTTGGTCAACTATTTTTAATTTGTTTTTTTCGGTTAATACAATCGATTCAGTATACATAAAGTTAAAAAAGTTAACTAAAATACTAAATAATATCAAGAAAGATAAAGATGAAGAGGAGACACGAAAAGTAAAAATACCAAGCCCTGTTTATTGATAAATAATCAAGCTGGTATTAAATTTTTATTATGATTAAAAGCTTACAAAAAAGTATAATTTTTATTCTCGTTTTATTTATTGTCGGAACAGCAGGGTATTCTGTTATTGAGGGTTGGGGATTTTTTGATTCACTTTATATGACAGTAATCACGTTGTCTACTACCGGATTTAAAGAATTTCAACCATTGTCTGCTCCCGGTAGAATCTTCACAATGTTTCTAATAATACTTGGGGTTTCCTTTTTATTTTATGCATTGGGAAAAATAAATTATGTAATTTTTGAAGAACAAATATTTCGAAAGGGAAAAATGCAAAAACAATTAAACAAAATGAAGGGTCATTACATTATATGTGGACATGGAAGAATGGGTGAAAAGATAGCAAGTGAACTTCATAGCAGAAAGAAATCATTTGTAGTTATTGAAAAAGATGAAGACCACATTGCAAATGTCAAAAACAATAACTATACCTATATACATGGAGATGCGACAGAAGATGATATTTTAATAACTGCCGGAATAAAAAATGCCATAGGGCTTGTAGCAGTATTAAGCGATGATATTGCTAATGTTTATGCCACACTTACAGCGAGAGGATTAAATGATAAATTAAAAATAATAGTTAGGGCTGACGATGAATCATCAAGACAAAAACTTCTAAAGGCGGGAGCAGATAAAGTGATACTGCCCTACGAGATCAGCGGATTTCGAATAACACATGCGTTATTAAAACCCAAAGTTGTGGATTATATGGATGAATTGTTTTCACTGCCGGATCTGGGATTACAAATAGAAGAGATTAATATTGGCGATAAATCAAAACTTATTGGAAAAACACTGGCAAAGTCAGGCATACGAGGAAAGCTTAATGTAATTATTTTATCAATTTATAGAAAAGACGGCAAGCTAATTTATAATCCAAGATCAGAAACGGAAATACAAACGGGAGACACCCTGGTAGTAATAGGAGAAATTACCGAATTAAAAACATTAGAAGAGATTGCAGACTATGAAGAAAAGTAATATAATATTACTCTTAAATATCATTTTATATCTAAACGTAAATGCACAATTTGATGAACAAACATTTTTTAACAGGGCAAATTCAATATATCATAATTTAGGCTCATCAGATGTAAATAATTTTTCGGTTTTAATTACTTCGGATAATTTTGAGTATCAAACCAAAGAAATCATTAATCATGATAAATATTCACCAATTGAATTTATTTGGATAAAACCAAGGCAATTAAATTTAAACAGACAATCTGTTCCTCCAAATCTGGATTCAACTCAACAAGTAAAAATAGTTCAGCTTCAAAATGAAATGTTACAAGGGCTTAGGGGTGTATTTATAGATTGGCAAAGATTTTTAGGTGGTAGTCTATTATATGACCTTCCGGAAGATTATAGTATTAATACTATCGATGACACCGTACATATAATATTTGATTCATATGAAAATAATATACCAGTGAAAATGAAATTCTATTTTGGAGTAAATGCACTGTGTTTTAGAATTGAAACAATTTATCAAAGCATTAATCAGACGATAAACACATATCCCATTTTTGGTTTAGTTGAGAATAAATGGTTATGTACAGAATGGAAGGTGAATATTATACAAAACGGTGTGATTAACAGTGGATTTAATGTGACATTCAAATCAAGAAAATATCAGG
>DAOWAQ010000182.1 GCA_030634505.1 Calditrichia bacterium | reverse complement strand
GGGCGTCAACCATATTACCGGACATTAATAGTTCTAATGCATGACCTTTACCGACTATTCGTGATAATCTTTGTGTTCCACCAAAACCGGGAATGATGCCTAAATTAACTTCCGGTTGACCGAATTTTGCATTATCACTCGCGTATCGAATATGACAAGCCAAAGCTAATTCACAACCACCTCCAAGTGCAAATCCATTTATGGCTGCGATAACAGGTTTACTGCATTGTTCGATTTTATTAAAAACCTCCTGTCCTTCCAGAGCAAATTCAGTTCCTGAAATGTTATCCAGGGTTGAAATTTCTAAAATGTCAGCTCCGGCAACAAATGCTTTTTCACCGCTTCCGGTAATTATTACACCTCGAATGGAATCATCATTCTCAATTTCATCAAAAGCCAAAGCAATTTCACTTAAGGTTTCTTTGTTAAACGCATTAAGTTTATCCGCACGATTGATGGTGATAAAAGCAATATTTACTTTTTGCTCAAAAATTAGATTTTTATATTTCATTTTAGTTTCCTCTAATTATTAAACGATGTTTATAAAATTTAAAGTAATTCTATGCGGCTCTGGTCGCCGACAAAAAAGCGATGGGTGGAAGGATGCCCGACTGCTTTTACAATTTCCACATCATTGCCAAGCAGACTGTGCTCAATACGAATGTTGACATCAACAATTTTACACTCAGAAAGCAAAATGGAATATTCGACTTCGCTGTTTTTTATGGTGCAATCATTGTAAATGGCAGTATAGGGCCCAATATAAGCATCATGAATTTCACAATTTTTACCAATAACCACCGGGCCACGAATGCTACTGTTTTTGATTACCGAGCCTTCACCAATCTGAACATTGCCTAAAATACTACTGTTTTTTACCTGCTTTGCATTATTGTTTTCTTCAATATTATCAAGCACCAATCGATTGGCTTCCAACAAATCCTGGGGTTTTCCGGTATCTTTCCACCATCCGGTAATTTCAGAATATGACACATGAAAATTATTATCTAATAGGTACTGATGTGCATCTGATATCTCCAGTTCACCCCTGGCGCTTGGTTTTATATTATTTACAGCTTCAAATATTGTGCTGTCGTATAAATAAATACCGGCAACTGCAAAATGACTTTTGGGATTTTTTGGTTTTTCTTCAACGCTAATAATGCGATTTCCCTTAATTTCAGGAACACCGAATCTTTCCGGGTCGTTAACTTTTGCAAGGGTTAAATGGCAATTACTTTTGGCTTGTTCAAAAGCATTCACGAACCTTTTTAGACCGCCAACGACAATATTATCACCTAAATAAAAAATAAATTTATCATCGCCAATAAAATCCTGCGAAATTTTCACGACATGAGCTAACCCCAATGGGGCATTCTGCGGAATATATGTAATATTGATTCCCCAATTGGATCCGTCACCTATACCTTTCGGAACAGCATCACTTTCAGCGCCATGCACGATACCAATTTCTTTAATACCGGCTTCCACTGCATATTCAATAGCATAATGTAAGATGGGTTTATTGGCAATCGGAATTAAATGTTTATTTTGAGTATGTGTTAAAGGTCTTAATCTGGTGCCTCTTCCGCCGCTAGTAATTAATGCTTTCATTGTTTTCCTCTGTTAATGAATTATTCGAATAACCATAAAGTTGAAGTTAGATAAATTATGTAATTTATAGTATATGTTTCCATAATTAATGCCGAATATTTTACCTGTATGAAAATTGAAGTTGTTCCAATATAGTTACCAATAAATAATTATGCAATATGAATATTTTGATTTATAAACATTTAAATTATTAAATATATAATTGATGACATTATTCTCAAGAAATGGATTATTTGATTGAAACAATTTGATTGTCTTCATAAATTATCACTTTTTGTGATTGCGCAAATTAAAATAACACTATATACCCTAAAAAGTGAGTTATAAGGGAGGTTTAATGGATATTGTTAGTATTTCAGTAATTGCAGGTATAATAATTATTATAATAGTCCTGATTGTATTTTTGGTTCGCCAACAATACAGAAAAGTAGGTCCAAATGAAATTTTAATTATTTCCGGGGGGAAGAAAAATTACATTACTTTACCGGACGGCACTGAAAAAGAAATTGGATTTCGTTTTCGGATTGGTGGGGGTACATTTGTAAATCCATTAACTGAAAGTTCTGAAAAACTTAAAGTTGAAGTAGTACCCATTCATATGAAAAGTCCTGAGTTGATCACCAAGAATGGAATTCCCGTTTCGGCTGAATATTCTGCCCAGGTCAGTATTGATACATCAGAGTATGGAATTTATATGGCAACTACTCATTTTTTGAGTACGGGCTCTGATGGTATTCAGGAAGTCTCAAAAACCGTTTTGGAAGGAAGAGTCAGGGAATCCATCGGAACCATGACTGTGGAAGAAATATTTACAAATCGTAAGCAATTTTCTGAAAAAGTTCAAAAAGGCGTCGCTGAAGAATTTGTCGGCTTGGGCCTGGTGATGAAGTCATTTGCTTTACAAGATGTAATAGATTCACAGGGTTATATTGTTGCTTTGAGTAAACCTCAGATTGCTACAGCTAAGTATGAAGCAGCGGTTGATCAGGCAGAAAAAGATAAGGAAATTGCAATCAAAACTGCACAGGCAAAAAAGGATGGTGAAATTGCACGGTTGGCAGCGGAAGCAGAAATTGCCGGAAAATCGTGGCAGAATGAAGCGAAAAAAGCAGAATCACAAGTTGATGTAAACAAAAAGAAAGCACATTCTGATATGGCTTATGAATTGGAGCGGTTCAAGATTCAGCAAAATTTAACAAAAGAAGAATATGCTGTTAAAAAACTTCAGTTAAGTGAATCTACAAAACTGGAAGAAATGAATATCGATAAAAAACAAAAAGAGTTGGAAGCCAATGTATTAAAACCGGCTGAAGCCAGAAAACAGCAAGTGATGTCGGAAGCGGATGCTGAACAATATCGTATCATTGCTGAGTCTAAAGGCAAAATGCAAGCTAAAAAAGCTGAAGATGAAGCAGAGGCGGAAAAAATTAAAAAAATCGGAGAAGCTGTTGCAAACTCTATTGCATTAAAAGCGCAAGCACATGAAAAATTTAATGAAGCTGCTCTATACGAATTGATTCTTGAAAAGATGCCGGAAATAGTCAAAGCTGTTTCAGAGCCCTTATCCAAAATAGATAAAATTGTGATGATTGAAAACGATGGTAAACTTGGCACTTCAAAAATTACCGGACAAGTTGCTGAAGTACTTGCTCAAATGCCAGAAGTTGTGGAATCTTTAACCGGAGTCGATCTTAAAAAATTCTTAAAAAATAAATTAAATAAAGAAGAATGATTTTATGTAGAGAAGTAGTACATCTTAGAGATGTTCTACTTCTTTCAATGTCTATCTATTAAAGGAAAAAGGATCACAATTGAATTCAGATCGAATAAAAAATATAAGTGAATCCCAGACCGTTAAAATTTCTGCTAAAGCGATTACAATGAGAAAATCTGGGATTGACGTAATCAATTTAAGTGTTGGCGAACCTGATTTTCCTACGCCGCAGAATGTTAAGGATGCAGGTAAAAAGGCAATAGATAACAATTTAACAAAATATACTGTAAATAAAGGTATTATTGAGCTTAGACAAGCAATCGCTCATAAACTGAAAGAAGAAAATAATCTTGAATATGATGTCAACAATATTATTGTTTCTAATGGAGCAAAACAAAGTATTTTGATGGTTATGATGTCAATTGTTAATAAAGGAGATGAGGTCATCATTCCGGCTCCATATTGGGTTTCATATCCTGAAATGGTTGGGCTTGCAGAAGGAAAACCTGTATTTATTAACGCGAGTGAAGAAAATGGATTCAAAATTACTCCGGAACAATTAAAAGATAATATGTCAGCAAATACTAAAGCTCTGATTCTATGCAATCCTTCCAACCCAACAGGTGCCGCTTATACTTTATCAGAATTAGAAAAGTTGGCAGAAATTGTTGAGCAAGAAGATATTTATGTTATTGCTGATGAGATATATGAAAAGCTCATTTATGATGATTATCGTTTTACCAGTTTTGCGTCGTTAAGTGAAAATGTTAAACAAAAGACTATTGTTATTAACGGACTTTCCAAAGCTTACTCGATGACAGGGTGGAGACTTGGATATGCAGCAGGACCGGCAGACGTCATTGAAGGCGCCAACAAAATGCAAAGTCATAGCACTTCAAATACATCATCAATATCACAATATGCGGGTCTTGAAGCACTAACAGGTCCACAATTCGAAGTATCAAAGATGCGATCGGAATTTGAAAAGAGAAGAAATTATCTTTTGTATAAGTTGGAAACAATTCCGGGAGTTTCCTGTCAAAAACCCTCTGGCGCATTTTATGTTTTCCCAAATGTTTCATCATACTATGGAAAAGAATATAATGGTACATTTATTCGTAATTCGTACGGACTTGCTTATTATTTATTAAGGGAAGCGAAAGTCGCTTTAGTACCCGGTGGTGCATTCGGGTCAGACGATCATATTCGCATTTCCTATGCAACATCCATGGAAAACCTTGAAAAGGGTATAACAAGAATCGCAGAAGCATTGGCGAATTTGAAAACGCCGGCTAAAGTAAAATCAATTAAATTGAATAATACAGAAACAAAAATTAAAAATCGAGTTCCGGTTGAATCATCAATTACGATTGAAAACAGAAATGCATTGGTTGCGGAAGCTGAAGCACAACTTAAATATGATAATTATTACGAATGGAATGCAAATATCAACGGTGTGATTATACAACTTCGCACTAACAAT
>DAOWAQ010000402.1 GCA_030634505.1 Calditrichia bacterium | reverse complement strand
TAGAAAGCTCTCATCTCTTCTGAGAAGAATCGGTGTGTCCAAATGTGTGTCAATTGTTAAAGCCTGCTTATGAAATTTAGCCGCATCCTGTATGGTTTTGTTTTCATTATTCCCTTTACAGGAAACTATTATTAGAATAAAAAGTAAAGAACTACTTATATGGAGAATTAATTTTAGCATACAAAATCCTTTAATTATTCTGAAATATTATTCATGGATAGAACTTTAGAATCAATTAAATAATTAATTGAAATTACAATTAAAAATTATTTATTGCGTCCCCATAAAATATAATTATTAAATTTTAAATTTGATATTTTAATTCGAAATTAAAAAAATAATATTCTTATGATATCTATCATTAAATGTTTTAGGAATTTTTTTTTATTTTTGAGTAAATATTTTATTTGAATAACAATAATAAAAGTTTATTTTAACCTATTATATTATCAAATGAATTTTAAATTGTTATAATATTTGCCAGTTTTAATCACAGAAATTAATAATTAAATAAACCCAATAATAACAATCTCGAGGGCAATATGAGAAAAAACAATACTATTTTCATTCTATTTTTTATTCTTTTTCTTTCCGTTGCAACGGTTAATGTAAACGCACAGTTAAATGATTACTCCTATAAACTAGGCCTTCAAGTGCATTACGTTATGCCTGCAAACGAGTTCGAAAATGATGGTGTTTCTATGCTCTTTCGTCCATTTGCAAGATTTGAGCTTAGTCATATTTTTGATTTGGGTGTTGGAATCGGGTATGGCTGGATGCAGGGAGTTGATTATAGTGGTACAAATACTTACATGACAAAAATGGTTCCCATTGATGCCAGGTTGATTTTAAGTCCATTTGTTCTAGAAACATGGAATCCATATGTATATGCAGGTATTGGAGGTGTAAGTTGGTGGATTAGTGATCCACCCAAATATCCATCAAGACCAGTAGATTACACAGGTTTTAGTGGCTATGTCCCTGTAGGTGGGGGTGTTGAAATTGCTTTAAGTAAAAACTGGATTCTGGATATAGCCGGTGGTTGGAACCGTGCTTTTTCCGACGATCTAAATGGATTAGAAAGCAACGTCAATTATGATCATGACCGCTGGTGGAATGTTGGTATAGGTGCAGCCTACGTAAAAACAAGTTGTGAAATTGATCCCGATGAAGATGGATTGACAAATTGTGAAGAAGACAAAATCGGCACAGACCCGGAGAATCCTGACACTGATGGCGATGGCTTAAAAGATGGTGAAGAAGTTATGCAATATAATTCTGATCCGCTAAATGCTGACTCTGATGGTGACGGTTTGAAAGATGGTGAAGAAGTTAAAGCTTATCAAACAGATCCATTGAAAGCTGATACAGACAATGACGGTTTAAATGATTTTGCAGAAGTTGTTACTTATAAAACTGATCCATTAAATGCTGATACTGACGGTGATACTCTGAAAGATGGAGAGGAAGTTAATAAGTATAAAACCGACCCAAATAAAGCTGATACTGATATGGATGGACTTAATGATGGAATTGAGGTAAATAAAACTAAAACTGATCCATTAAATGCCGATACAGACGGTGAAGGACTGAAAGATGGTGAAGAAGTTACAAAGTATAATACTAATCCATTAGAAGTTGATACCGATAAAGGCTCAATCGATGATTTTGTGGAAGTTGCCCGCGGAACTAATCCTCTTGACCCCGCAGATGATATAATGATTGAACGTGTTACAATTTATGACGTTAACTTCGGATTTGATAGTTCTAATTTATCAGCTAATAATCAGAAGAAATTGGATGATTTAATTGAGAAGCTTAAAATAAGAAGTTCTGTTAAAGTAAAGGTTGAAGGTTATACAGATAGTGTTGGACCTGCTGCCTACAATCTTAAATTATCTAAAAGAAGAGCTGATGTTGTTAAGCAATATTTAGTTGATAAGGGTATTAAATCAGACAGAATTTCAACTATTGGTTTTGGTGAAAAGAACCCTGTTGATTCTAACAAAACTAAAGAAGGCAGAGCAAAAAACAGAAGAGTAGAAATCTCAAAAGCTGAATAGAACATTTTCAGGATATGATTTACTAAAAAAGCCCCAGTAAATGGGGCTTTTTTTTTAATAATTATTGAGAGGAGTAATTTATTTTTTGTGATATTTCATTGCATCATACAGAAACTGTTTTATATTCGAACAGAATTTGAGATAAGAGTGTATTGATATTTATTAAAATATCTTGTTTTTATGATTTGTATCGTTTAATAATTTATCCCTGAACCCTTTTACTTTTATTTACATCTTACCGGAAAATTAAAATTGAATTCAATCAATAAAAGAGGATAAATAAAATGACCGAACATTTAACAAAAGCTGACTTTTTAACTAAAGTATTTGATTTTGAGAATAATAAGGAATGGAACTATCAGGGAGAACTTCCGGCAATAATTGATTTTTACGCAGATTGGTGCCAACCCTGCAAAATGGTAGCTCCAATATTAGAAGAATTATCCGAAGAGTATAAGGATAAAATTAAGGTCTTTAAGATTGATACGGAAGCAGAGCAAGAATTAGCTGCAGCCTTTGGGATAAGAAGCATTCCTTCTTTATTATTTATTCCTGCAGCGGGAAAACCTCAAATGGCTCAAGGTGCTTTACCAAAACAGGCTTTAAAAGAAGCAATTGACAGCCTGAAACCTGGAGGCAGGATCGGTGTGAT
>DAOWAQ010000043.1 GCA_030634505.1 Calditrichia bacterium | reverse complement strand
TGTGGAAAGACAACATTTGCAGGTAAACTTGCTAATTATTTTCGAACAAAAGGCAGCCATCCTATGTTAGTTGCAGCTGATGTATATCGTCCAGCTGCTATTGAACAATTAAAGGTTGTCGGTAAAAGTATTAATATTCCTGTTTATGATGAAGGTGCAGGGGATCCAGTTACGATATGTAAAAACGCTGTTAGCGAAGCGCGTAAAGCCGGAAGTGATCTGTTAATCTTAGATACAGCCGGAAGATTGCATATTGATGAAACCATGATGGATGAGTTGGTGCAAATCAAAAAACTGTTGAGCCCTCAGGAAATATTGTTCGTTGCTGATGGAATGACAGGTCAGGATGCGGTAAATGCAGCAAAAACATTTTTGGAAAAACTTGAATTTGATGGCATAATTTTAACGAAATTGGACGGTGATTCCAGGGGCGGTGCTGCATTATCAATTAGAGCTGTAACTAAAAAACCTATAAAATTTATTAGTATAGGTGAAAAATTAGATGCAATAGAACAGTTCTATCCCGATAGAATGGCATCACGAATATTGGGAATGGGTGACGTTGTTTCATTGGTTGAGAAAGCCCAGGAAACAATTGATGTTCAGGAAGCAAAGAAACTAGAAAAAAAACTGCTAAAAAATGAATTTACACTGGAAGATTTTTTTAGTCAGTTGCAGCAAATAAAAAAAATGGGTCCTTTGGAACAATTAATTGGAATGATTCCGGGAGCTGGTGCAAATTTAAAAGGTGCCCAGGTGGATGAAAATGCATTCACTCGAATTGAAGCAATAATAAATTCTATGACAATTAAGGAGCGACAAAATCCAAAAATTCTTAATGGGAGCAGAAGAAAACGTATAGCAAATGGAAGTGGAACCCGTGTACAAGATGTGAATCAATTGTTAAATCAATTCGGACAAATGAAGAAGATGATTAAAAATATGAAAAGAATGCCATTTAAAAAGATGGCAAAAATGCCATTAGGTATGGCATAAATTTTAAATATTTAAGGAGGTAAACAACTTGGCTGTTAGACTGAGATTGCGTCGGATGGGACGAAAGAAGAGACCGTTTTATAGGCTGGTAGCAGCAGATCAGCGCTCTCCCCGTGATGGTAGATTTATTGAAAAATTGGGATATTACGATCCATTAGTAAAACCAAATAATATTAACTTTGATGAAGAACGTATACTTTATTGGTTGGAAAAAGGCGCACAACCTTCAACGACAGTAAATAAATTATTTCGACAAAAAGGTATTCTTCATCGTATTGAATTGAAAAAGAATGGATTAAATGATTCCCAAATTGAAGAAGAAATGAAAAAATGGGACTTAGTGCAGGAAGAAAGAAGAAAAAGAAAAGAAGCTGCGTTAATTCAGAAAAAATCTAAGAAGAAAGAAGAAAAAGCTGAGGCAGAAGCTAAAGATGAGCCTAAAGTTACAGCAGCAGTAGAAGAAGAAAAAACTGCAGTAGAAGTCAAAGACGAGCCTGAAGTTGCAGAGGCAGAAGTAAAAGCTGAAACAGAAGCTAAAGACGAAGCAGCAGTTGAAGCAGTAGAAGAAGTAAAATCTGAAAAAACTGAACAAACATCTCTAGACGTAAAAGAATCTGAACCTGAATCAGATGTACAAGAAAAGAAAAGTTCAGAAGAACCAAAGGCTGAAGCAGAAGATGAAAAAACCAGCCAACCTGAAGAAGAATCAAATGATTCTAAAGAAGAAGAAAAGAAATCTAAAGTTGAAGATACTGCAGAGATTAAGGAAGAAGTAAAAGAAGAATCTGAAATTGCGAAAGAAACAATGGAACCTGAAGCAACCGAAGAAAGTAAAAATGAAGACACTAAAGAACAATCTGTAGAAACTAAATCTGAAGATAAAGAAGAAAAAAACAAAGAAAAGAAATAGCTGATTATTATAAAATTTAGTTAGAAATCTCTAATATAAATATTCACACTGGTCTTACTATACTTTGGAGGAGTTGAGATGAAAGAATTTGTAGAGTACATTGCAAAGCACCTTGTGGACAAACCCGATGAAGTGAAGGTAGCTGAAGTTGATGGTGAACGCGTAACTGTTTATGAATTACGTGTTGGTGACGGTGACCTTGGAAAAGTAATTGGAAAACATGGTCAAACTGCAAAATCAATAAGAACGCTACTGGGTGCTGCATCTGCAAAGGCAGGGAAAAGAGCTGTTTTAGAGATTCTTGAATAGTCTATACCATCTTCACATATTAAATGTATGTAGTTGGTAAAGTTTTAAAACCGCAGGGAATTAGGGGTGAAATAAAGGTAAAATCAGTTTCACCAAACCCCCAAAGATTTAAAACGCTTAAGAAAGTTTTTATAGAAAAAGAAACATTGAAAACTTATTCGATAGAGTCTGTTAGGGTATCGGATAAGTTTGTTTTTTTAAAACTATTAGGAATAAATAACAGGGAAGAATCTGAAATTCTTCGCGGTTGTGATATTTTGATAGATAAATCTGAGCTAATTGATCTGGTGACTGATGAGTATTTTGTTCATGATTTAATAGGTTGTAAGGTAATTACAGAAGATGGGTTGATATTGGGAGAGCTTATAGATGTTGCCCAATATAGTAGTAATGATGTGTATGTTGTGAAAAATGATGTGGGAAAAGAAATACTAATTCCTGCAGCAAAAGAAGTGATTAAGCAGGTTGACATTAAGAACAAACAAATAAAAGTTCACTTGCTTGAAGGTCTATTAGATTGAAATGCAGATTGATATAATAACAGCTTTCCCTAAGATAGTAGACGAACCACTTCAACAAAGCATTATTAGTAGGGCGCAACAAAACAATATTGTTACTATTAATGTTCATAATCTTAGGGATTGGGCAAAAGATCGTCATAAGACGATTGACGATGCGCCATACGGTGGTGGTGCAGGGATGATCTTTAAAATAGAACCTTTATATGACTGTCTTTCTGAGATATTAAAGTCGGTTTCTGGTGAAAAAAATAGAATTATTTTGACTTCACCTAGAGGAGAAAAATTATCTCAGGATAAAGCGGTTAAACTATCAAATGAAAATGATTTGATAATAATTTGTGGACACTATAAAGGTATTGATGAAAGAATAAAAGAATTTTTCCCAATTGAAGAACTATCAGTGGGTGATTATGTTTTATCCGGAGGTGAGATTCCGGCTTTAATAATAATTGATGCAGTTGTTCGTTTACTTCCAGGTGTTATAAGCGATATTGATTCAGCATGGACAGATTCATTTTCAGAGGGGTTATTAGATTGTGACTATTATACAAGACCTGAAAGATTTAAAGGAGTGAATGTACCAGAATTATTACTTTCAGGTGATCATAAAAAAATAAATAAATGGCGAGAAGAAAAAAGAATAGAAATCACTAAAAAAAATCGTCCTGATTTATACAAAAAGTATATAAAATAATAAAAATAAATTTATAGGTGAAAATTATGGACATTGTAAACTTAACAACAGCGGGGCAGCTTAAATCTGATATACCTGAATTTAAGGCAGGTGATACTTTAAAAGTACATGTGCGAGTTATTGAAGGGGAAAAAGAGAGAATTCAGATTTTTGAAGGTGTATGTATTAAGCGCAAAGGCGGCGGAGTACATGAAACTTTCACAGTGCATAAAGTATCAAATGGTGTAGGTGTTGAAAGGATTTTTCCTTTACATTCCCCCCGGATTGCTAGTATCGAAAGAACCCGCATCGGTCGGGTTAGAAGAGCAAAGTTATATTATTTACGGAAATTGAGAGGAAAAGCAGCTCGAATTGCCGAAAAGCAAACTGTAAACTAAGAAATTACCTAAAAACCGCCTAATTTTTGAGGCGGTTTTTTTATTATAATTAAGATTTAGTTTAGTCTCATCATGCCTTAAATAAATTATATCTTCGAATAAAAACTTACCATTTTTATATATTAGAAATAAAACTCCTACTTCTGATATCGTCACTAAGATTTTGAATATTATTTGGAATTGATTGCCTTGGGTTTTAAATTAATCTTGCCTCGAATCTATTGCAAAACGGAGTTAAATTGTTAGCAAGAATCTTATCAATAATATCTATTATTTTAGTAATTTTAGTTTTAGTAAAATGTGCTACGCGTGGTAGACCTGGAGGAGGGCCGGTAGATAAAATTCCACCGGAGATTATTTTTACCTTTCCCGCAATTGATTCATTAGGTGTTGATAATTTTAAAGAAATCAAAATACATTTCTCAGAAAGAATGGATGAAAATTCTGTTAAAAAAGCACTTTTCATTTCCCCACCTCTAGAATATAACATCGATTGGTCCGGAGGAGATGAACTGACACTGGAATTAACATCAGATTCATTGCAAAAGGATCAGACATATGTTATTACAGTAGGTTCAGATGCCCAGGATTCCAGGAAAAACAGAATGAAAGATTCGTACCAGTTTGCATTTTCTACCGGTGATAAGTTGGATCAGGGAAAAATAACCGGAAGAATATTTGGACTCGGTAAAAATGATCTAATGTATATTTATGCATTTGAAGTCTCAGAAAATGTTACTATTGATCCAAGAATTCATCAAGCACGTTTTTTAACTCAAAGTGGGGAAAGTGGAGAATTTCAACTTAATTATCTTCCTTTAAGAAATTACCGAGTATTTGTAGTAGAAGATCAAAATAAAAACTTGATTTTGGATGCCGCTTATGAAAAAATTGGAATACCAACCCGAGATGTTTATCTTGATTCAATCAATTCTGATTTTTCAGGATTAAATTTTATGTTAACTAAAATTGATACATCTGCTCCTTTCGTATCCAGCGCCCGTGCAATTTATAATAACACTATTCTGTTAAGAGCATCTGAGGAGTTACAAGAACTAACACATGAAAATATCACAATAACAGATACTTTAAAGAATAAAATTTTACAAATAAAAGGAATATCAAAATCAATTCAATCAGGAAGTCAGTATTTGTTATTTACTGGAATACAGGACAGTTCTGCTTATTATAAAATGAAAGTTGTGGATATTGCAGATACCAATACCAATAATCAAATTGAACCATCGATTGTTTATTTTTCTGGAAATAATAAATCTGACACAACTTTATTTGAATTAAAACATTTATTACCTCCTGATAGCATTAAAAATTTTTCTATTTATTCGGATATTAAAGTAGCATTTTCTTTACCTATTGACACAAATAGTGTAAACAATAGTTTTAAGTTTATCTATAATCTTAGGGATACATTAAAAGGAAGTTGGACCTGGAAAGAATTAAAAG
This sequence comes from Calditrichia bacterium, assembly GCA_030634505.1. Classification (GTDB taxonomy): domain Bacteria; phylum Calditrichota; class Calditrichia; order JAJRVZ01; family JAJRVZ01; genus DAOWAQ01. The sequence continues at coordinate 4,677 of DAOWAQ010000043.1, read as the reverse complement.
AAGGCGTATTTCATTTACCTAATGAATTAGAACCGGGTAGTAATTATAATTTTTCTATGCAAACAGGATTAGTAAATTCTCTTTGGGGAGATTCATTATCGGATACATTGTATTCTCATGTACTATCAACAATTTCTCAAGATGATTATGGTAGTATTTCGGGAAGGGTACAAATTGATGCTACAAAATTTTCTCAAGTATATATAAATGCACAAACTGTAAAAGGGAAAAAACAATCTTATAAGACTAAAAAAACAAGAAATAACGGATTTAAGATTGATCGGTTGCCTGAAGGATATTACATTTTTAGTGGTTATTTGGATATAGATAAAAATAAAAAATGGTCACCCGGAAAATTGAAGCCATTTCAGTTTGCGGAACCGGTTTTTTTTCAGGATGATACAATACGTGTTAGAAAACGTTGGGAAGCAAGTGATATTGTAATACAAATTCCGGGATGGTAAAAACTATTGGATTTAAAATTTACAAAAATGCATGGAACAGGTAATGATTTTATTTTGATCGATAATTTTGATAATAGTTATGGAAAATGGGATAATAAACTTATCAAACAGATATGCGAGTTTCACACCGGTATTGGGGCAGATGGTTTTCTTGCACTTGAAAAGGATCGTCAATATGATTTTAGAATGAGATTTTTTAATTCTGATGGTTATGAGTCCGACATGTGCGTGAATGGCAGCAGGTGTATTTGTTTTTTTGCATATTCCTTAGGATATGTAAATAAAGAAATGTATTTTATAGCAAATGATGGATTACATAGGGCAAAAGTAATCAATGGCGAGGTGGAAGTTCAGGTAAATTACAAAGAAGATGCTGTAGATAAAGGATTCCCTGACGAATATATACTTCCGGCAGGCGTTACCTTTAAATCTTTTATTAACACAGGCGTTCCACATGTTATTTTGGAAACAGAAAATATTGAAGTTATTGATGTAAATAAAATTGGTCATGAACTTCGATATCACTTATATTATCAACCTGAGGGAACAAACGTAAATTTTGTAGAGAAATTAGATGATGGTTCATTTTTACGAATTAGAACTTATGAACGTGGAGTAGAATCCGAAACTTTATCTTGTGGTAGCGGCGCTACTGCAGCTGCTTTAAATTATGCAAAAGAAGCAAAAATGAATGAGGGTAGTTGTAAAATAGAGACCAGCGGAGGTATTTTAAAAGTACAATTTTCTAATAATTTAAAAGAAATTTATCTTAAAGGTCCGGTTAAACAGGTTTTCAATGGGATATATTCTTTGGAGGGATAACAATGAAACGTATTTTAATTGCAGTATTATGTTTAGTAATTTTTTCTTCATGTGCTTGGTTTACAGGCAAGCCAATTAAAGAGTTAGAAAAACCAAAATCTGAAACTGAAGAATTGATGGCAAGGGAAATTGAAGCTGAAGCTGAAAACTATGTCAGTAATGGAATAACTTTTCATCAGGATGGTAAAGATTCTTTAGCAGTTATTGAATGGAAAAGAGCATTAGAACTAATTCCAGGTGATGCAGAGATTCATAATTTTCTTGGAATATCGTATCATCGATTAAACAAACTCGATGATGCTATTACACATTTTAGAATTGCCACAGAGTTCGATTCTAAGTATTTTCAGGCTCTTAATAATTTGGGATATCTATTATTTATTCAAGAAAAATATTCTCAAGCCAAAAAATTCTTTAATAAATCTCTGGAAAATAATCCCGAATATCAGCCTGCAAAATTAAACCTTCAAAATGTCAACGATATAGTAAATGGTAAACTTTCAAGAAATGTTTTTGAATTATCACAGAGCGCTGAAAAAATTAAGGATCTTGATGAAAAAATTGCTAAGTACAAAGAAATAATTTCTCTTGATTCTACTTATGCTGAAGGACATAACAATATTGGAGTAGCATATTATTATAAATTTGTTGAAGGAAATGGTGATGAAAATGACAGCAGTTATTATGATTTCTTAGACAGTGCTTATATTCATTTAAATTTTGCGATAGAATTGAGGAAAAATTATCCTGAATCGATGAATAATTTAGGATATATTTATAAAGTTGCCGCAAGATATGAGGATGCGATTAAACTATTCTTAAAAGCCGTTTCTACAAAAAAAGAATACATTATTGCATTGAATAACCTGGGAGAAACATATCAATTAAATAAGGAATTTGAAAATGCTCGTCGTGTCTTTAAAACAGTATTGGACCTGGATTCTTCAAATGAATTTGCAAGGGATAGTTTTGAACTGTTAATTGAAAGAGAAAATGAATAAATTATTATATCTAAAATATATCTAAAGATAGAGGTAATTGAAAGGAACTAAATGTACATTGTTCTAATGGCTGGAGGAACCGGTACAAGATTTTGGCCAAGAAGCAGAAAAAGTTATCCCAAGCAACTATTAAATATTATCGGTTCGAGATCAATGCTCCAATTAACATTTGATAGAATAAAAAATATGACTTCAGCGGATAGGATATTGATTATTACTAATGAAGAGCAAAAATCAATAATTAAAAAACAATTACCGGAAATTCCCGCAATTAATATTATTTCAGAACCTATGGGCCGAAATACAGCACCTTGTATAGGTTTGGCTGCTACTATAATTAAAAAAGTTCAAAATAAAAATGAGATCATGGTTGTATTACCGGCAGATCACTTAATCGGGGATGCCGCCAGCTTTATTAAAACGATCAGAGCAGGAGTTGAATATATTGATTCTAATAATTGTTTATTAACTCTCGGTGTAACACCAAATTATCCTGAGACGGGATATGGTTATATTCAGACTGCCGACCAAATTTCTAATTTACATGGTATGGATATTTATAAAGTAAAAACATTTGCTGAAAAACCTAATAAAGAAACAGCGGAAAGATTTTTAAAGAGTGGAGATTTTTTTTGGAATAGTGGAATGTTTATTTGGAAAGTAGATCAAATTTTAAATGAAATAGACGAATATATTCCTGAACTAAGTGAAGATTTATTACTAATAGAAAATTCTTACGGAAAGCCTGAATACAATAAAACCTTAAAAGATGTGTATTCCAGGACAAAAGCAATTTCAATAGATTATGGCGTTATGGAGAATGCGAAAGATGTTTGTGTAATTAAAGCAAATTTTCAATGGAATGATCTTGGATCGTGGGAGGCTGTTTACAATATTTCACCTAAAGATAAAAACGGGAATGTTGTAGATAGTAAACAATCTGTATTAATTAATGCTCAAAATAATTATCTGTATTCATCAAAAAAACTTATAGCTGCAATTGATGTGGAAAATCTTGTCGTAGTTGAAATGGACGATGCAATCTTAATCTGCAAAAAAGATAAATCCCAGGATGTAAAATCTATTGTTGATTATATTGAACGAAAAGATATGGATGAATATTTGTAAATTATAGTTGAGTATTTTGAAAATTGTAAATATATTTACACTAAAATCATTAGGGATTATAATAAAATTATCTAATCGTGGAAAAAACAGAGATATTTAAAGAACTTCAAAATATTTTGAACCAATTATCAATAGATTTGAAATATGGTAGAGGTTATTTTGACGGGGGATTATATAGATATAAAGATCAATCAGTAATTTATCTTAACAGAACTCATACAATCGAAAAACATATAAATATATTAAGCCAGGAATTAAAAAATTATAATCTTGGTAGAATAAAAATTAATTCTGAGATACGGGTTTTACTTGAAAATCCTGAAGATAATTAGGAGGTTTTTTGATGTCAGAGGAAAAAAGAAAATCAACACGAATTGAGAGTGATCAGTTTATTTCTTTTAAAGTATATGACGGCCAGAACAGGGTATGTAATGAAGGCATGGCTCTTGCAAAAGACATTAGCAAAACTGGTGTTCTCCTCGAGAACAGATTGGGCTTTGATGTTGGCGCTAGTGTAGATTTGGCAATTGCTTTAACTGAGGAAATATTAAATGTTAAAGGAATTGTTAGAAACAGCCAATTACTGAGTGAAAATACATACCAGATAGGAATTGAATTTTTAGAAATTACTGAAGATGAAATCGCAAAACTTGCTTCAGATTTTCCAAATATTTTATAATTTATTATTTGTAATTATCTTGTGTAATGTTATTCTAAATAATTAATTTACTTAAAACCATTACATGGTTTTTATCCGGCAAAAATTATTCAGATTGAATCATTTAATAAGACAGTCTCTATTAAAATTATAAGGTGTGACTTAAAAAAATATATATTTGTATTTGGCAGGCATTTTAATTTTATCTCACTTAAATAATATATATTGAAATATAATAAAGAAAGTTTAAAATTATATTGTGGAATATGTAGTTTTTTACTATATTTGTCAATTCAAATAGGGCAAAGTATTGCCCGAGGTGAAAGACCTTGCCTAGTTACAAAAAAGACAAATAACCTTAGTTACTAGTTTTAAATGGAGTTAAAACAATTTTTTGTTTTTGGTATTATAATTGTAAGTGATTTTCTAAATCATCTCTTCGCTAATATTATACCAAAAATTGAATTACGAGAGATTAGTAAAATAGTTTCAAATTAATTTATTTTTTAGCTAATTGATTGTTGACTCAAAAAACAAAGTAAGGAGGTGGTTTGGAAAAAAAATAATTTGTGTAATTGTTTATAATATCAACTTTAGGAGGTTT
>DAOWAQ010000306.1 GCA_030634505.1 Calditrichia bacterium | reverse complement strand
GTAAAAGCGGCGTTACAAGCTCTTATCGGTGCAAGCTTTACAGCTATCTTTGAATCCCTTGTTCTTGGTGTAAAGGCGGGGGTGAAAGCCGAAACGCTTTATGAAGTGTTCAGTGCGAGTGGGGTATCAAGTCCCTTGTTTAAAAACTGTGCAAAACTTATTATAGATCGGAAATTTAAAGGAACAGGCAGTCATATCGGAACCATGTACAAAGACTTAGGAATTTCAATGAACATGGCAAAGGAAAATGGTGCAGCAATGTTCACAGTCAGCGCGGCGTATGAATTATTCCGATCCGGAATGTCACTTTTCCCGGATGAAGATAATTGGGCAATTGTAAAATTATTAGAGCAAATTGCCGGAACGGAAGTTAAAACACAAAATTAGAGGAGTAGAAATAATGAAACTTGGTGTAATTACAGATGGAATTGACAGAGATCTCGAACACTCATTGATGGTTATGAATGAAACAGGATTGGATTATGCGGAATTACAATTTGTTTGGGATAAGGAAATTGGCGATCAAACGCCTGAGGAGATTCAAAAGATAAAAGAACTCATCAATAAATATAATGTGAAGGTTCCTTGTATCACTCGTCATAATTTTGTAGGTATGCTGGTGATGGCCACTGAACTTGAAGATGAAACATACCAAAAACATTTTGATGGTCTAAAAAGATGCATTAAGATAGCAAAAGAACTAGGAACCAATATGGTCCGTGTGATGAGTTTTAGAAAAGAGATGATAATCTTTGGTCACAACGGCGCTGAAAAATGGGTAGCCAGTACTGGTTCATGGGATAAATTGTTAAAACTTATGGAAGCACCCATTAAATTAGCTGAAGATGAAAATATTACTCTTGCTGTTGAAACTGGGAATAACGCCATGATTACTTCAGGATGGCTTGGTAGAAAACTTATCGATGATTTGGGAACAAAGAATCTAAAACTTATTTGGGATATTCCAAATACTCTGTATTGTACAGAAATACCATATCCGGATGCTTATGAAGAAATCAAAGATTATCTTGGACATATTCATATTAAGGATTGTAAATCTAACATATCACGAGCTACGGTAAATTTCTGTCCATTAGGAAAAGGAGATATGGCTCCATATCTTGAAGATATTGCAATTGCTCTAAAGAAAGATAAATATCAAGGCGTGGTATCATTAGAAAGTGTCTACAGACCAGATAATGGAACATTCGAAGATGGATTCAGGGAATGTTTGCCTATGTTTAAGAAGCTTTTTGGGGAATAATTTCAAAATTGGAAAACTAAGGTATTATTAAACTGATTAATTACTAGGTGAAAGATTATGAGAAATACTAAAAAATCATTAGGTAAATTTTCATTTGGTATTGGAGACCGCTTTGCTCATCAGGCCAAAGCCCAATTACAGGCTATAAAAATGGCAAAAAACGCCGGAGTAGACATCACACCGGTTTGGAATAAATCATATCGCGAACATCAAATCATTCGAAGTAGAGCAGAACAGACACGCAAACAGGCTGATGAAGCGGTGAAATCTTTAAACTGGCAGGAAAGTTACCTGTTGGATGCCGACCATATAAATTTATCGAATGTAGATTATTTTGTGGATAGTTGCGATTTCTTTACCATCGATGTGGCGGATTTTATTGGTAAAAGCGCCGGGCAAGATGCAATAAATAATTTTATCGAATCTAATAAAAAGTATATTGGGAATTTGCAATTGCCTGTTTTGGGAACGCAGATTGAAATATCCGATGAGTTGATCCAAAATGTAGCTAATAAATATTTATACGCAGTTTTGGAAGCGGGTAAAATTTATCGTCATATAAAAGATAAAAAGCAGGATGATCCATTTGTGGTTGAAGTATCGATGGATGAAACCGAGCATCCACAAACTCCCGATGAATTATTTCTGATTCTCTCAGCTTTGAAAGAAGAAAATATTTCTGTACAAACTATAGCGCCAAAATTCAGCGGGCGTTTTAACAAAGGTGTTGATTATGTGGGTGATGTTGTAAAATTCAAAACTGAATTTGAACAAAATGTGGCCATTCTTCAACTGGCTATTGAAGAGTTTGGATTGTCTAAAGACTTAAAATTAAGTGTTCATTCGGGGAGTGATAAGTTTTCCATATATCTGGCAATCAGGGAAACCATAAATAAATTTAATACAGGTTTACATATTAAAACCGCTGGAACATCCTGGTTGGAGGAGTTGATTGGTTTATCAGAAGCAGGCGGTGATGGCTTACAAATCACCAAAGAAATTTATCGTGAATCACTTAATCATTATGACGAATTGTGCATGCCTTACGCTTCCGTAATAGATATTGATAAAGAACAATTGCCTTCAGCTGATAATGTTGATAAATGGGATGGCAATACCTATGTTTCTAATCTGAGACATGACCAATCCAATAAATTGTATAATCTTCATTTTCGTCAATTGTTACATGTTGGATATAAAATCGCTGCCAACATGGGTGAACGGTACTTGCAATCCTTAGACCAGAATGAAGAAATTATAAGTAAAAATGTAATAGAAAATATCTTCGACCGTCATATCAAACCACTATTTTTATAAAAGGAGAAAAAATTGGCAAAAATAGATATAAATACACTTTTCAACTTAACCGGTAAAGTTGTAGCGATTACCGGTGGTGGTGGTGTATTGGGTAGTGAAATTGCCTGTGCATTAGCAGAAGTTGGCAGCGATGTAGCCATTCTTGATTTGCAGACAAAATTACCAGATGAGGTCAAACAACGATTAGAATCAGCCCAGGGTGAGTATGAAGTATTTCACTGTGATGTTCTGGATAAATCATCTATTGAAAGTTGCAAGGATAAAATTATACAACGATTTGGCAAACTGAATATTCTGATAAATGGCGCAGGAGGCAACCATCCAAAATCCACAACAGGTGCGGATATGAGTTTCTTCGATATTCCCGATGAAGCATTTAACTGGGTTATGCAATTGAATCTATCAGGAACAGTTTTACCCAGCCAAATATTTGGTAAATACTTTGCCGAACAGAATGAAGGTAATATTCTAAATATTTCATCCATGAATGCTTTTCGGCCATTAACGAGAATTCCGGCATATTCAGCAGCAAAAGCGGCTGTAAGTAATTTTACACAATGGCTGGCAGTGCACATGGCTCAGGAGTATTCAGCAAATATTCGTGTAAATGCTGTGGCACCCGGATTTTTCTTAACAAATCAAAACAGGTTTTTAATAACTGATAAACAATCGGGCGAATTGACTGAGCGCGGAAATTCAATAATGAATCATACACCAATGAACAGATTTGGAAACCCGGAAGATTTAATCGGTACGATTTTATGGTTGCTTTCACCGGCGTCGGCTTTTGTAACCGGAATAGTAGTTCCGATTGATGGTGGCTTTTCTGCTTTCAGTGGTGTATAAGAATTATAATCGACATAAAAAATATTCATTAATTTCAGGAGTTATATAATGAGTAAGTAT
>DAOWAQ010000259.1 GCA_030634505.1 Calditrichia bacterium | reverse complement strand
ACTCATTAGTAGAAAGGGTATTTTCAAGTTTGATCCCGTAAGTAAAGAAATGTATCTTGTACATAACCACCCAGGAATTACAGTTGAAGAAATTAAAAAAGAGATCCCATGGGAGCTAAAAGTATCTCCAGATTTATCAGAAACAAAGCCTCCCACCATAGAAGAATTAGAATTCACGAGAAAATTTAATCCGTCTATATCAATTGGAGCACGGACATCTAGAAGACTAATCAACAAGAAAAAATATCCCACTATACCAGAAAAAGGAGCTACTTTTCACAAAGAATTACGGACTAAATTCTTTTCATAAATTTTAACTATGATTCCGAGTAGTATCTGAATTAAATAATTAGAAAAGGAATTGAGAAATATATTTACTTTTTATTTTGATAATCTTTTACTTAGTACTTCTATCATATCTTTAGTCATAGAAGCCAAATCATATGAAGGATTCCATCCCCATTCCTCCCGAGCTAGAGAATCATCAATTGTTTTTGGCCAGGAATCTGCAATCTCTTGTCTAAAGTCTGGTTTATAATCGATTTCAAAATCAGGAATGTGCTTTTTGATTTCTGTTGCTATTTCACCTGCAGAAAAGCTCATCCCTGTTATATTATAAACCCTTCTTTTTAGTTTAGAATTGTCTGCTTCTAACAAATCTATCATACACTTAAGACAATCTGGTTGATACATCATGGGTAGCACTGTATCTTCTCTTAAAAAGCATGTATACTTCTTATTCTTAATTGCTTCATAAAAGATTTCAACAGCGTAATCTGTTGTTCCACCACCAGGTAAAGTCTCACTACTTATAATTCCTGGCAACCTCATTGATCTCACATCTAAATTATACTTTTCATAATAATATTCTGCCAGTAATTCCCCTGCTACTTTTGTAATCCCATACATTGTTGTTGGTTGAAGTACTGTAATGTTTGGTGTATTTTCTCTTGGAGTTGTAGGACAATTAATAGAGAATGGTGAAATTATCAGTGCTGTAAATGAAATGAATATTTCAGGCAATGGAAAAGATTTCTGGAATAAATTAGTCGAAGTTGGAAATGATCCTTATCCTTATTCTTCACGCAGGATACCAACAATAATGTTTGAGGATATAAATTTTAGCGGTATCTAAGTAAAACATACAATATTATTTCTGAATCCTCGTTTTTTTAAACGGGGATTTTTTTTGCCAAAATTTTAAATATGCATTGAACTATTTAGTTAGATTTAAGTATAGCTATTTAAATTAAGCTTATTCATTTTAAAGATATAATAATTTAAATCATCTGTAGAATGAGAAAAAACAAGTTTAAGTTAAGATATGCTTTACGACTTGAAATAAGCTTGTTAAGTGTACTAATAATAACTATTCTATTTTTTTATTTTTATCCTCGTTTTGAGCAAAAATTCTCAACTAGTAAAAACTTAATAGAACCTGATTTTATTATTGTTGATACTCCTCGTACTTATCAGATTGTTGAAAAAATAAAACCACTGTTGCCGGTAATTCCTTCGCAGTTCGAAGAAATCGAATTTATGGAAGATGTTGAAATAGTAGAAAACGAAGTTTTTGATTCTACAAAGTTTGTTGATTCCAGTTTAGCAAACCTACTTTATTACGAGGATTTACTCCCATACATTGGTTTAGAACAATTTGATCCCAGGCTTATGGAAGACAAAAATGAACCACTTGACCAATACCGTGAATATTTAAATTATAGGTTGACAGAAATTTTTAATAATAAAAAATCTTACAAAAGTAGATCAAATATTGATGATATATTAACACAATCAATGGGTCGAGATCCTAATATGTTACTAATAGATATACGTTCAGTAATCTATGCTGTAAATAAATATATAAACCCAAAAACAAGACGAAATATAACAGTTCAAAATATTATTGAGTCTGAAAAATACTGGTATATTTTGGAAGTATTATGGAGAAAAAAAACACAAACTATATTTGAAATTTATGATGATGAATCAATCAGAAAAGTAAATACCGTGGCGAGTTTAAAAAAATCCATGAACAATCTCAAAGAAAATGAATTGGTAATTGAAATTGAAAGTTTTGAAAGATCCCATTATTTTCCATCATTTAGCCCAGATGAAATGATTGATATTGTCAACAAATATTTAGCTCGGGACTTAACCAATAAGCATAAAGATATTCTTTCTTCATTTCTTAATTTTATAATAATGAATAGTTAGTTCCTGCCCCAGATATAATTATTATTTATTTCTCTTGATTAAAAAACTATTTTGGACTTAATTTATCTGATATAAATTGATCTTTCCTTTTTTATTAAAACTCTGATATTTGAGTATAAAATTGTAAAGGGATATACTTTATGAAGAAAATCAACATTATTTTGAATATTGTTTTGTTTTTCTGCAGCATTTTATCATTTACGGTTAACGCGAATAATAAAAATAATAATAACTCATCATGGATCAGAATCAATCAATTAGGCTATTTACCGAATTCCGTTAAAGTGGCGGTCTTAGTAAGCAAGACAGATTTTTCTTTTGATGAATTTGAAATTAAAAATGCTCAATCGAATGAAGTGATATTTGTGTCAAAAGAAATTGAAATAAAAAATGCCTATGGACCTTTTACTTCAACATATCGACTAGATTTCAGCGAATTGCAAAAACAGGGAAAGTATTATGTAAAAGCCGGTTCTGTAAAATCACCTGAATTTGAAATAAATACAAATGTTTTTAATGGTAGAGCAGATTTCATGTTGAGATATATGCGTCAGCAACGATGTGGATTTAATCCTTTCCTCAACGATTCATGCCACACACATGATGGATTTACAATCTATGGACCAATGCCTGATAGCATACATTTGGATGTAACCGGCGGCTGGCATGATGCTTCAGACTATTTGCAATACTCAGCGACTTCTGCCAATGCAACTTTAAATATGCTTCTGGCTTATAGAGATTTCCCAGAAGCTTTTGCTGATAATTTTCAATCAAAAGGTTTAGAGGGTAGTAATAATATTCCGGATATTTTGGATGAAGCGAATTGGGGATTAGAGTGGTTGTTAAAAATGCATCCGAAAGAAGATTGGCTTTTTAATCAGATTGCTGATGATAGAGATCATGCAGGTTTTCGCTCGCCGGTTCTGGATTCTACAGATTATGGAAAAGGATTGGAGCGTCCGGTTTATTTCTGTACAGGAGAAATACAGGGTTTAATGAAATATAAAAATAGAGCAACAGGGGTTGCTTCTACCGCCGGCAAATTTGCTTCGGCTTTTGCGGCCGCTGCACATCTATATAAAAATTCGAACGAAAAGTTATCAAATTTATTTACTGAAAAAGCGTTATCAGCTTATAATTTAGGAATAAAAAAACCGGGAGTATGTCAAACGGCGCCCTGCAAAGCGCCCTATTTTTATGAAGAAGATAACTGGGTTGATGACATGGAATTGGCAGCAGCAGAGTTATATGCATTGACTTCAGATGAAAAATTTATTGAAGAAGGAATTAGTTTTGCTAAAAATGAAAAGTACACTCCTTGGATGGGAGCAGACACAGCAAGACATTATCAATGGTATCCCTTTTTTAATTTTGGACATCACGAATTAGCTCAAAATGTCCCGGATGACTTAAAAAATGAATTAATTAATTATTATAAATCGGGAATTGAAAAAGTTTACAACAAAGGAAAAGAGAATGCCTTTTTAATGGGGGTTCCGTTTATCTGGTGCTCAAATAATTTGATTTCTGCATTTCTAACACAATGCTATTTATACAGACAATTGTCAGGAGACACTCAGTTTTTGGAAGTGGAAGCAGCGATGCGTGATTGGTTGTTTGGCTGCAATCCATGGGGTACCAGCATGGTCATT
>DAOWAQ010000020.1 GCA_030634505.1 Calditrichia bacterium | reverse complement strand
GTTCCTGCAGAAGAAGTTTTGCCATTTATTCAGTTATACAGTTTAGTTATCCCATACAAATATCTTCAACATTTTTATCATAAAGGTGAAGTAAAAACAGTTTTTAATGCAAATTTACGTATATGTAAAACAGAATTTATAAATCAAAATTGGATATCAACTGAAAAATCTGAAGTCACAACGGCAATCAAATTTTCAACGATTATTTGTTTTGAATCATCATTTCCGTCATTTGTCAGGGATTTCATCCTCAGTGGAGCTGAATTTATTGTGGTACAAACCAATGATGAATGGTTTGGATATTCCACTCAATCGGTTCAACATTTGATAACTTCAAGATTTAGATCTATAGAAAACAGAACATCGATTGTTCATTGTTCGAATGCCGGAATATCTTCTTTTATAGATTCATATGGTAGATATTATGGAAAATCCGACCTACTAATAAAATCATCGGATACTCAAATAATACCCTTAAGAGATGAAATTTCATTTTTTAGTATTTATGGTGATTGGATCGGTAAATTAAGTACGGCTTTTATTTTAATAACTTTTATAGTAATTTTTTATAGAAAACATAAACATAAAATCAGATGACAGGTACTTTAATAAATATAATTACAGTATTAATTGGTTCTACCATTGGAATCTTAATTAGAAAAAAAATTCCGGAAAACTATAAACTCATTCTTTTGCAAGCGATCGGATTATTGACATTAGTAATTGGATTGCAGATGGCTCTTAAAACTCAGGAAATACTTATAATGATGGCAGCCTTGCTTTTTGGAGCTATTACTGGTCAATTGTTTGACATCAATAATAAAATTGAAATAATTGCAGATAAAATAAAAAATCGATTTGCTTCTAAAAATGATAGATATTTTAGTGAAGGATTCATTACTGCGAGTATAATTTTTTGTGTTGGTCCAATGACTATATTGGGCGCCTTAAATGATGGCTTGAAAGGTGATTATGAATTATTAGCCATAAAATCAATTTTAGATGGCTTCACTTCAATTGCGCTGAGCGCCACATTTGGTATTGGTGTATTATTTTCAATTATTACAATTGCAGTTATACAAGGGGGAATTTCATTATTTGCTTCTTTTGCAGATAGTTTTCTAAACGAATTTATGATCGGAGAAATGACTGCCGTTGGTGGAATTGTGATTGTTTCAATTGGAATTGTAATATTAGATATTAAAAAAATTAAAGTGGCAAATTTTCTGCCTGCCTTAATTTACTCACCAATATTTGTTTATTTAAAAATCCTTTTATCTTAAATAATGATTTGCTTTTTCTTATTTATTAAGTATGGCTTATAATAATAAAATTGGTTTTAAAGCGACAATAAGTCTAGTTATAGGAAACATCATTGGTGTCGGTATTTTTACTACAACTGGATATATTGCAAACTTTTTAGATTCTTCATTACTTATCTTTTCTTTATGGATTTTGGGAGGGATTTATGCCATAAGTGGGGCAGTAGTATATGGCGTTCTTTCAAAAGCATATCCGTTATCCGGTGGAGATTTCCAATATTTAAAATATGAAATGCATTCTGTTTTTGGATACATGTTTGGTTGGTCCGCTTTAACCATTACTTATACCGGATCGATAGCTGCATTATCGATCGGAGCAGCATATTACTTTAATTCTGTATTTAATCTTGCAATATTGCAAAAAAGTGCATTTGACATATTTTTTATTGGATGGCAAATAACTATAAGCGATGAAAAAGTAATCGCAATATTATTGCTTATCATTTTTAGTATAATTAATTACAGAGGAGTACGACTCTCTGCAAATTATCAAACCATATTAACAGCATTAGTAATAATTTTCATTGTAATATTCAGTATTACCGGATTATTTACTGTAGATAAAGTTAATTCATTGGCAATCCAGAATTCTAATTCATTTGATATAAATAATTATTTAACAGCATTTATTGCAGTAATTTTTACATTTATGGGGTGGACTTCTGCGGTTTACATTGCTGAAGAAATAAATAAACCAAAACAAATTATTCCGAAATCTTTAATTTATGGTGTATTAATAGTAACATTTTTGTACTTACTCATTAACGTACTATACGTTTTTGCATTGCCTGTGGAAAAACTTAAAAACACTGTAAATGTTGCCACGCTTGTTTCTGATCACTTGTGGGGAAAAAACATTGCTACCTTAGTTTCATTTTTTATATTCATCGCCGTGTTAAGCTCATTGAATTCTACAATTCTATCAGGTTCAAGAATATATATGGCTATGAGCAGAGAAGGATACCTTTTTGGTATATTTACAGCTAAACACAAGAAATACGATACACCTTATAAAGCGATTACTATTCAAGCGATTTGGAGTATAATTCTTATAATCTCCGGAAGTTTCAACCAATTATTATCATTTGTTGTTTTCGTAATCATGATATTTTCTACTTTTGCCGGGATAATCAGTATTAAACTAATTTTTAGGAAAAAACAAAAGAATTATTTTGCAGTTATTCTTAGCATTCTTTACACATTGATTTGTATTGGCGTTAGTATTAATACATTAATTTCTCAAATTAATGAATCAATAATCGGATTGCTGCTATTATTTGTTTCATTTTTATTTTATTTATTTGAGAAAAGAGAATCCAGGTAAATTAATCACTTATAGTATTTTACTTGCACAGGCAAATAACATTTCTTAAATTTAGATTTGTTTAAAAGTGGGTTCCAAGCCCACTTTTTTGTTATGTAGTGAGATTAATAAAAATGACTTTTGAAAATAATTTAAAAGATCATATCAAGAAAATTTGTGATAAACTTGAAATTAAATTTATTGAAGCTAGTATTCATGGACATAAAAATAAACAAAATATAAAGGTGATGGTAGATACTGAAGAAGGAATAAATTTACAAAAATGCCAGAAAATAAGTCGAGAGATTTCTGATATTATTTTTCGTAAGGACTTAATAATGGGTGGATATAGATTGGATGTTTCATCGCCTGGATTGGATAAACCCTTACAATATGACTATGAATATAAAAGGAATATTGGTAATATATTAACAGTATTGTATATGGATGAAGAAAACAATTTAACAGAAATCGTTGGTGAATTAACTGAATATAATGCTGATGGTATAGTTCTAAAAATAAAAGAAGATTTGATTGAAATAAAAATAAATAAAATTAATAAAACAAAAATAAAATTAAAATGGTAAAATCCGGAGATCGAATAAAGCCATGAATACTGAAATAATTGAAGCTATAACGCAGATCGCAAAAGATAAAAAAATTGACAAAGAAAATTTGCGAGATATATTAGAAAATATTTTTATGCAAATGGTTATTAAAAAGTATGGCGAAGTAGAAAATTTCGATGTAATTGTAAATTTTGATAAAGGTGATATAGAAATTTATCAAGAGCGAGAAGTTGTCGAGGAAGTTGAAGACCCTATTACCCAAATTGATTTACTAAATGCCAAAAAACTTGACCCGGATGCAGAAATCGGTGAAGTGGTAGTAGAAGTCATCAATCCAGAATCATTTGGTCGCCGTTTAATTATTGGTGCTAAACAGAGCCTTAATCAAAGAATAAGAGATTTTGAGAGAGAACGCTTGCTTGAAGAATATAAGGGAAGGATTGGTGAAATAATTATTGGCGATGTTCACCAGGTGAACAAAAGAGGCATATTTATTAATGTTGATAAAACCGAAGTATTTTTGCCAAAGCCTGAACAAATCTATAATGAACGTATTCGCAGGGGCGACACCATTAGATCAATTATAAAGGAAATTCGCCAGGAAAGTAAAGGAACTGAAATTGTCGTATCAAGGTCTGATGAACAATTTCTTATTAGACTGTTTGAGCTAGAAGTTCCTGAAATATATGATGGTATTATTGAAATAAAAGGCGTGGCAAGAGAAGCAGGAGATCGTTCTAAAATATCTGTTGAATCAATAGACAGAAGGGTTGACGCAGTAGGTGCTTGCGTAGGAATGAAAGGTGTAAGAATTCAGGCAATTGTCAGAGAACTGAATAATGAAAAAATTGACATTGTAAATTATTCATCTGAACCTATGGTTTTTATAGCAAGAGCTATGACACCCGTAAAACCAATTAAAGTTATTGTAAATCAAGAAGAAAAATTAGCTGTTGTAATTCTTGAAGATGACCAAATGGCATTAGCAATTGGAAGGAATGGACAAAATCTTCGATTGGCTTCAGCAATTTCCGGCTTTCAAATAGAACCTGTAAAAGAAAGTGAATTTCAAGCTCAATTGGAAGGAAGACCGGTGAATTTGGATGATCTGACAGATTTAAGTGATACATTAAAAATAAAATTTATTGAATCTGATATTACTAGCGTGGCTGAGATTTTAGATTTAGGTGAAGAAGGTCTTGTAAAGATTCCGGGTATTGGACCAAAATCTGCACAAAAAATTCTTCAAATTATCGAAAATACAAAAATGCCTGAAGTTGAAGAGGATGAAGAAAGCAGTGACTTATAATATAGATTTGTCACAATTATAATTGCCAGGAGCATAGATGACTGTTGCAACAAAAAAATATAAACTATTCAAAGTGTGCAAAGAACTTAATGTAGGAATCGGCACTCTTTCTTCTTTTCTGGAAGAAAAAGGTATTAAAATAAAAGGTCCGAATACATCTTTTCCTGAAGATATCTACATGGAGATACTCGAAAAGTTTGCAAAAGAAAAAGAATTAGCTGACATAATTTTAAAACGAAGACAACAACAAGAAAGTGTTGATGATGATCTGGGAATTGAAACTGATTTAGAACCAATCATAAAAAAGAAACCTGCTTATGTAGAAATAATTGAAAAATCTATTGAAGAAGGTGTAGAAGAAATTAAAAAAGAAGAAGAAAAACCAAAAAAGAAAACAACTGCAAAAGCAAAAAAAGAAGAATCAAAAGAGAAAAAAGCAAAAGAAGAAACAGAGCCTGTTGAAGAAGAAACTATCGCAAAAGAAAAGAAGAATGAAGAGATTGTAGAGAGAAAAGTAAAAGATAGCAGAATTATTGGTCATATTGATATAGATAAGATTCACGGTCAAAAGCCTTCTATTCATAAAAAATCTGAAAAAGAAGATAAATTAGTTGAAGCAACAGATGATACTTCAACAAAAATAAAAGAAAAGAAAAAGAAAAGAACAGAAGAAGATAAGAAAAAAGAAAAAGAAGATAAACGCAGAAAAGCGTTTGATATGATTCGAAAAGAAGAAAAGCGTAAAAAAGATTTTTCAAAATCTGGTACTATTGGAGATGGAGAAAGAACATCACGCCAAAGAGTTCGCAAGCAGCGTAAGAAAAAAGTAATTGATCAAAAAGAAGTTCAACAAACTGTTAAAAAAACATTAGCATCACTTGATGATAGGTTGAAAAAACCTAAAAAAAGAAAGAAAATAAAAGAAGATACCGGTGAAGTGATAGAGGAAAATATCATTTATGCAAGTGAATTTATTTCTGCAAATGATCTTGCGAATCTAATGGATGTTCCAATTTCAGATATTATTACTAAATGTTTGGAGCTTGGTCTTATGGTTTCAATAAATCAACGATTAGAATTAGATACCATTGAATTACTTGCTAATGAATGGGAATATACAGTTGAAAAAGAAGAGGAATTTGCGTCAGATATTATAGATGATATTATTGATAACGATCAGGGCTTAGAAGATGATGAATCACGATCCCCAATTATTACAATAATGGGACATGTTGATCATGGAAAAACTTCACTTTTGGACTATATTCAAAAGTCTAATATTGTAAGTGGAGAATCAGGAGGAATTACTCAACACATTGGCGCCTACCAGGTTTATAAAAACGGAAAAAGCATTACATTTTTAGATACTCCAGGTCATGAAGCTTTTACTGCTATGCGGGCAAGAGGTGCACAAGTAACTGATATTGTTATTTTAATTATTGCCGCTGATGACCAGGTCATGCCACAAACTGATGAAGCATTGGATCATGCTAAAGCTGCTGGTGTAAAAATTATAATCGCAATCAATAAAATTGATAAACCAGGTTCAGATCCTAAAAAAATTCGACAACAATTATCTGAAAGAAATATTCTTGTTGAAGATTGGGGTGGTGAAGTACAAATTGCAGAAATTTCCGCCAAAACTGGAGAAGGTATCAACGAATTACTTGAAAAAGTGTTATTAGAAGCAGAAATGCTTGACTTAAAAGCGAATACTAAAAAAATGGCAAAAGGAACAATTATTGAAGCTCAGTTAGATAAAGGCAAAGGAAATGTTGCTACGGTATTAATACAAAATGGAACAATTAAAATTGGTGATCCATTTTTAGCAGGAAAATATGCCGGTCGTGTAAGAGCACTTTATGATGATAAAAATAAAATTATTAAATCTGCCGGACCTTCTACGCCGGTTCAAATTTTAGGATTTGATGGATTGCCTCAAGCTGGTGACAACTTCCTAGTTATGGCAGACGAGCGAACTGTTCGAGAAATTAGTAGCCAAAGACAACGTATACAGCGTGAACAAGATTTCAGACAACATAGATTAACAACTTTAGATCAAATATCAGAAAGTATTAAAACGGGCAATGTAAAGGAACTTCCTGTTATTGTAAAAGCTGATGTAGATGGTTCCGCAGAAGCATTATCGGACGCCCTGATTAAACTCAATGTGCAAGAGGTGAATGTGGTGGTGGTTAGAAAAGCAGTTGGCCCAATATCGGAATCAGATGTTATTTTAGCTGCTGCCTCAAATGCAATTATTATAGGATTTCATGTCCGGGCGAATGTAAAGGCAAAAGAACTTGCAATTAAAGAAAAAATTGAAATAAGAAATTATAAAGTTGTTTATGATGCAATAAACGATGTAAAAATGGCATTAGAAGGTATGCTCGGTACCGATAAATCTGAAGAAGTCACAGGAACTGTTGAAATTAGGGAAACATACAAAATTTCGCGTCTTGGTACTATTGCCGGATGTTATGTAAAGAGCGGCAAAATAAGTAGAAATTCAAAAATAAGGTTAATTCGTGATGATGTTGAAATTTATGGAGGTGAATTAACTTCCCTAAAAAGATTTAAAGAGGATGCTAAAGATGTTGAAACTGGATTTGAATGTGGAATTCAAATTCAAAATTATAATGATATTAAGGTTGGCGATATTATTGAAGCATATACTATTAAGGAAACAAAACGAACATTAAAATAAATGATTGTAGGCGTTTTAACAGTTGAACTGGTGATTTATACCAGTAGTTCTTTGAAAGAAAAACGATTTGTTGTGAAAAGTATTAAAGATAAATTGAAAAATAAGTTTAATGTTGCAATTGCAGAAGTTGACTTTCTCGAAAAATGGCAGCGTGCTAAACTTGGAATTGTAACTGTAGGTAATGATTATTCCCATGTTGAAAATTCGATGCAGAAAATATTTGTATATTTGGATAATTGGAACGAATTTGAAATAATTAACCATTCAATTGATTATTGTTAAAGTTGATGAAAGAAATAAGTAGAAGATCAAGAAAAATATCAGAGCAAATCAGAAACGATTTGAGTTGGATTATTGAAAATAAATTAAAAGATCCAAACAAAGGATTTATTACCTTAACCTATGTTAAGCTTTCACCAGACATGAAATTAGCTAGTGTTTATTATACTATTTTAGGAGAAATAGAATCGAGGAATAAAACACAGGAAGTATTAAATCGATCTGTATCGTTTTTAAGATATGAACTTAGAGATAAACTGAAAATTAGATATCTACCAGAGTTAAGATTTTTTTATGACAATACATTTGATTATTCACAAAAAATTACAAACTTAATGTCCAAAATTCATGACGAGGATAATCAATAAAGATTCCATATTATCAATAACTGAGACGTATCCAAATAATGTTATTTTAATAGATAAACCTGCAGATTGGACGTCTTTTGATGTTGTAAAAAAAATTAAAAATATTGGAAGATTCAAAAAAGTTGGCCATGCGGGAACTTTAGATCCATTCGCAGAAGGATTATTAATTATAGGTACAGGTGATGAGACAAAAAAGCTTCAAAACTGGAGTGATGCTGATAAATGCTATCAGGCCCTAATTGAGTTTGGTAAACAAACTAACACGTATGATGTAACAGGAGATATTACAGAATCAAAAACAGTAGTAAATGTTGATTGGGATAAGATCCGGGCGATACTTTCAAGTTTTATCGGATTATCAGAACAAATACCGCCAATGTTTTCTGCAAAAAAAGTAAATGGTGTAAGATTGTATAAACTGGCAAGGCAAGGCAAAGAGGTAAATAGAAAGTCTCACCAAATCAAAATTGAAAAATTAACTATGATGAATCATTCTGATCAAAACATGAAACTTGATATTCATTGCTCGAAGGGAACTTACGTAAGAACAATCGCGCATGAAATAGGGATAAAATCTGGTTATGGGGCATATCTAAAGGAATTAAAACGGCATACAATCGGAAGTTTTTCTGTTAAAGATGCACTAAGTATTGGACAGTTTGAATCATTTTGGAGAAGTTTGAATTAGCGATATGGATGTTATATTTGGATTAGAAAACATTAAAAATGCTAAACCAGCTGCTACAACAGTTGGCACATTTGATGGCGTGCATTTAGGCCATGTAAAAATTATAAATTCATTAAAAGAATTAGCACATAATAATAAATTAAAATCGACTTTGATAACTTTCGATCCACATCCAAGGGTAGTATTGCAACAGACACCTCCGTTCAGAACAAAATTACTTACTAAAATTGAAGAGCGTTTAGAATTACTACAAAACCAAGGTCTGGATCAGGTAATCATTGCAAAATTTACAAGGCAGTTTTCCGAGCTAGACTATAAAGAATTTATTAAAAATATTTTATTAGATAAAATAAATACTAAAATACTTGTAGTAGGATATGATCACGGTTTTGGCAGGGACAGGACAGGAAATTTTGACGAAATGTCTGAAATTAGTCGCGAACTGCAATTCGAAGTTATTAGAGAGTCTGCTATAAAAATTAATGATAAAACTGTGAGCAGTAGTAAAATTCGTGAATTAATTGACAAAGGAAATGTTAAAGAAGCGGGCACTATGTTAGGGAGGAAATACACAATTAATGGAGTCGTTATTAAAGGAGAGGGAAGAGGAAAAAAATTAAAATTTCCTACTGCAAATTTGCAAATTACCAATGATTATAAATTATTTCCAAAAGAAGGAGTATACGCTGTTGATTGTGTCATTCATGATAAAATATTCAGGGGAATGAGTAATATAGGCACTAAACCTACATTCGGAGGCATTCAAAAAACAGTTGAGATACATATTTTGGACTTTGAAGATGATATTTATGGTGAAAAAATTGAAGTACAGTTTATACAAAGATTACGCGATGAAATAAAATTTAATAATGAAAAAGAACTAATTGATCAATTAACTATTGATAGAAATAAATGTATACAAATATAAAATTGTAATATTGGAGGAAACAATGGCTATTACTATTGAACGTAAAAACGAAATTAAGAAAAAATTTGGTAAAAATGAGAAAGACTCCGGTACAACCGAAGTTCAGATTGCCATATTAAGTGATCGGATTGTGTATTTAACAGAACATTTTAAAACACATGAAAAAGACCATCATTCAAGACGAGGTCTATTAAAAATTGTAGGCCAGCGCAGACGTCTGTTAGACTATTTAGCAAAAAAAGATATCGAAAGATATCGTGAAATCATCAAACAACTTGGAATAAGACGCTAGTCTTGGAGGATAAATGATAATAAGAAAATCGGTAAAAATCGGGAATCTGGACTTAATTATAGAAACTGGAAAGGTTGCAAAACAAGCTGATGGCGCTGTCACTGTACAGTACGGAGATACCATAGTTCTGGTTACTGCTGTTGCTTCACACAGAGTCAGAGAAGATATTGACTTTTTCCCATTAAGTGTTGAATACAGAGAAAAAAGCTACGCGGCAGGAAAAATCCCCGGTGGATTTTTTAAAAGGGAAGGGCGACCGTCGGATAAAGAAATTTTATCAGCTAGATTAATAGACCGTCCAATAAGACCTCTTTTTCCTGATAATTTTAAATGTGAAACACAAGTGATTGCTTCAATCATATCTGTAGATAAAGAAAATGATGCGGATGTTTTGGCCGGAATTGGTGCATCAGTGGCATTATCAATCTCAGATATACCATTTGAAGGTCCTATCGCTACTGTAAGAGTAGCGCAGGTCAATGATATTTTTATTATAAACCCAACTTTTGCTGAATTGGAAACTGCAGAACTGGAATTTCTTGTATCAGGTTCTGAAGACTCTATTATAATGGTTGAAGGAGAAGCTAAAGAAGCCAGTGAAGAAACATTGCTTAAAGCCATTGAATTTTCACATACGGAAATCAAAAAAATTATTGATTTACAAAAAGAATTAATAAATGAAGCAGGATTAGAAAAAAGGGAAGTGGTAGAATCTGAGTATCCCGAAGGATTATCTGATAAAATCGATTCTTTAAGTAGAACAAAAATTTCTGAATCTATTCGAATTAAAGAGAAAAAAGAACGTCATTTGGCTATAACTGATGTTTCTGACGAAGTTATCGAAAAATTGAATGAAGATTACCCTGAATCAGAAAAAATTATCAATTCCATTATACATGACATCGAAAAAGAAGAAACCAGAAAGATGATGTTAGATGAATCTGTAAGACTTGACGGCAGAAAAAGTGATGAAATAAGACCAATTACTTGCGAAATCGGCTATCTGCCAAGAACCCATGGTTCAGCATTGTTTACGAGAGGTCAAACACAAGCATTGGGAACAACAACCTTGGGTACTAAAATGGACAGCCAGTTAATAGATGGATTAGAAAGTACTTCATATAAGACTTATATGCTCCATTATAATTTTCCTCCTTTTTCAACAGGTGAAGCTAAGCCAATCAGGGGAACAAGTAGAAGAGAAGTTGGTCATGGTGACCTTGCTGAAAGAGCATTAAAGCCAGTTCTTCCTGATCAAGAAAAATTTCCCTATACTATTAGAGTGGTTTCTGATGTTTTAGAATCGAATGGTTCTTCCTCTATGGCAACGGTTTGCGCCGGATCTTTATCATTAATGGATGCAGGTGTTCCTATCAGATCAAATGTAGCTGGTATAGCCATGGGACTCATCAAAGAAGATAATAAAACAATGATCTTATCTGATATACTTGGAGATGAAGATCATCTTGGGGACATGGACTTTAAAGTAGCGGGAACGGTTGAAGGAATAACGGCTATTCAAATGGATATTAAAATTAAAGGTATTTCATTTGAAATCATGAAGGATGCTTTAGAAAAAGCAAAGCAAGGCCGTAAGCACATATTAAAAATAATGAATGACACTATATCTGAGCCACGGAAAGAATTGTCTCAATATGCTCCAAGAATACTCACCCATACAATTCCTGCTGATAAAATCGGTGCAGTTATTGGACCTGGTGGTAAAACCATAAAATCTATTATCGAAAAGACCGGTTCTACCATAGATATTTCGGACGATGGTGTTGTATCTATAGCTTCTACAGATACGAATTCTGCACAAGAAGCCCTTAAAATAATAAAATCAATTACAGTTGATCCTGAAGTTGGAGAACACGTAAAGGGTATTGTAAAAAGAATTACTAATTTTGGCGCGTTCGTTGAATTTGCTCCTGGCAAAGAAGGAATGATTCATATTTCTGAAATGGATATTCAAAGAACGAATCAAATTTCAGATATTACAAAAGTTGGTGAGTCAATTGAAGCTTTGATTAAAACAATCGACCGGGAAGGAAAAATAGGATTAAGTAGAAAAGCCCTTTTAATCAAAAATAAAAAATAAAATAATTAATAAGTTCAGAATGATTAACACAATAATCTGGCATAATTTGCCAGATTTTATTTTTATATATGAAAAAACCCATTTTTAATAAATCTGTTTTACCAAACGGTTTAACAGTAATTAGTGAACAGATTGAATCTGTCAGATCCGTATCAATAGGTGTTTGGATTAAAACCGGTAGCAGATTTGAAAAAATGAAAACTAATGGTATTGCTCATTTTCTTGAACATATGGTTTTTAAGGGTACAAAACGCCGTTCAGCCCTAAAAATTGCTCAAAGCCTAGAAGTCCTTGGAGGCAGCTTAAATGCTTTCACAGGAAAAGAAGTAACTTGTTATTACGCCCAATCATTAGATATTCATTTGAAACAAGCTATTGATGTATTGTCGGATATGTTATGCAATTCGATATTCTCCGAAAAAGAAATAGCAAAAGAAAAAATGGTAATTGTAGAGGAAATAAAAGCAGTAAAAGATACTCCAGAAGATTATATTTTTGATATTTTTCAGGAAAAGCTTTTTCCAAATTGCACTTTAGGAAGCCCTATTTTAGGAACAGAAAATTCAATATCTCGATTTAACAGGCATGAACTAACTTCATATTGGCAAAAGTTCTATTCCTCTTCAAATACTATAATAACTGCAGCAGGAAATGTGCAACATGATAAGCTGGTTCAATTAATAGAAAAGTATTTTAAATTGCCTGAAACTACTAATAACATTAGATCTTCTGCTGTGAATAAATCTGAATATAACTCCTATGAAATACATCAACCAATTAATCAAGCACATTTATGCATGGGAAGCATTGGTATTCCTTATACATCTAAAATGAGGTATCCACTGTTACTTTTAAATACATATCTTGGCGGCGGAATGAGTTCCAGGTTATTTCAAAAATTAAGAGAAAAAAATGGTTTAGCATATTCTGTGTATTCTTTTATCGATTTTTATAAAGATACCGGTATTTTTGGCGTTTATATCGGAACTGACGAAAAGAAATTTGGAAAAGCAAAGAAATTGCTTATTCAGGAATTGGATGCTGCTTCTCAAAAACGATTATCTGAAAGCACATTAACAAAATTAAAGAATCAGCTAAAAGGAAATATTGTAATTGGTTTTGAAAATACTTCCCGTCGTATGTCTCAATTAGCGAAAAATGAAATATATTTAGGTAAAAATATCGATATAAATGATATTATTAATAGTATTGATGGTGTAACATCTGAAGATATATTTAATGTTGCACAGCAAATAATCAGAACCGATCAATTTACAAGTGTCTTACTGCATAATAAAAATTAATTATGAAAATTGGTATTTTAAAAGAAATAAAGGCAACTGAACAGAGAATCATTCTTATTCCTGAAGATGCAAAAAAACTAGTTGAATCTAATCATGATGTGATGATTGAAACTGGGGCAGGGGAATATGCCGGATTCAACGATTCGGAATATGAAAAAGTTGGAACTGAAATACTACCTACTTCAGAAAAGATATTTAAAAATTCACATTTTATATTAAAAGTACAACCGCCAATGCCTGTGGAAGTTGATCTCTTTAAAGAAGATCAAATATGTTTATCCTTTTTAATGGCGCCTCTAAGTCCTGATAAATCTCTCGCATTACTGGATCGTAAGGCCTCTTTTTTTGCATCGGAACTATTAGGTAAAAATAACCCTGTGCTGGAATCAATGAATGAAATTTCGGTTAATATGGCATTTACGCAGGCAAGCAAATATTTAGAATGGCAGTTTGGTGGCAAAGGTATTCTTCTGGGAGAAGTGAAAGGATTACCTACTCCAAAAATCATGGTAATTGGTGCAGGAAACATCGGAAAACTAATTGTGGACAAGGCACTTTCCCTGGGATTGGAAGTATATTTGACTGATTTGGATGAATCCAATTTAAACAACTTTAGAGACTTATATGATAATAAATCATTACACATATGCTCATTTTCAAAAAAGAAGATAATAAATTATTTTAAAAAAATAGATGTACTTTTCACCGCACAGATAAAATCCGGTCAGAAAGCATCAATTTTGTTATCAAGAGATGAAATTAATAATATGGAAAAAGGCAGTGTAATTATAGATCTCGCAATTGATCATGGGGGAAATTTAGAAACATCCCGGACAACTTCACCGGATGAGCCAATATATAAGCAAGATGGATTAATATACTTTTGCGTACCTAACATGCCAAGCGCTTTACCGCATACAGCAAGCCAGATACTATCAAAAGCAGTATTACCTTATATTAAAAAAATCGCTGATAATGGACTTAAAGATGCGATCAATACATATCCAGAAATTAAGTCCGGGCTGGTATTTCATAGAGGTAAAATAGTAAATCAGATGGTATCAGAAAGTCTTGGTTACGAATATTTCGATACAAACGAGCTTTTTGATCTGAATATTTAGAATGACTATTTTTGATATACCAATAATAACTTATCATAAAATTTCTGCAATCAAAGAATTTGGTATAACTACCATAACTCCCCATACATTTAGAAAACAATTAGAATTACTATCAGAAAAAGGCTATGAATCTATAACTTTTAAACAGTACACTGCAAATCATAAACTACCTGATAAACCCATTATAATTAGTTTTGATGATACATATAAAAGTGTTTATGAAAATGCATTTCCCATAATGAAAAACCTTAATTTTAGAGGTGTATTGTTTATTAT
>DAOWAQ010000420.1 GCA_030634505.1 Calditrichia bacterium | reverse complement strand
GACGAAGAATTATTTTCCCTTTCAGGAAATGTGATCTTTGCAAACTATTATGCAGTTCGTGTTTTTGTAAAAAAAATAAATGATCAACACGATTTAGTGAATTTCCCTGAACAAGGAGTCAAAGCGGGTCAGGTTAATGCTTTAGGCTTAATTGATGAAGTAATGCATTTCATTTTGCAATTATATAAGCAAGAAAACGGACAATTTATAATTGATGAACTTTTTACAAAAGTCGAAAAAGAATTGGGTGCTGATTCTTTAAGCAATACATTAATAGAGTTTGTTAACGAATTTCCACCGTCAGAAGTATTTAAAAAAGAATCTTCAGTAAAAAAGTATTTAAATAAAAAATCGAATCGCAAAACTGCATTAGAAGAGTTAATAAATTTATACCTGGCAAATACTAACCCTGCTTTCATGCAATTTAATGAATTATTTGACGACTCCAATCTTAGCCGAAAAACAGATTACAGAAAAATCATTGATATTATAACTGAATATTTTGAGAACCAACCATTTTTCGGTCCCGATAACCAATCATTAATCGATATGCTACGAACACCGGCAATAAAAATACCGCACTCGCTAAATGGTCAGCTGGAATATATCCAAACACATTGGGGACATCTTATTTCCCAATTGTTAATGAGAATCATCGGAGGTTTGGATTTAATCAAAGAAGAAGAAAAACCGTTTTTTGGTGGACCGGGCCCAACAAATATTCAGGATTTTGCCAAAAAAGGAATTTCTGATTACGACGAACCGGAACGATTCAGTGATGATGTATTTTGGATGCCTAACGTAGTTATGATGGCTAAAAGTACCTATGTTTGGTTAGACCAGCTTTCAAAAAAATATAAACAAAATATTTATAGATTAGACCATATTCCCGATGAAGAATTGGATTTGCTGCATAAAAGAGGATTTACTGCATTGTGGCTTATCGGGATTTGGGAAAGAAGTCCGGCTTCGCAAAAGATAAAACAAATCATGGGAAATCCTGAAGCCGTTAGTTCTGCCTATTCACTTTTCGATTATATGATTGCTGAAGATTTGGGCGGTGAACATGCTTATCAGAATTTGAAAGACAGGGCCTGGCAAAGAGGCATTAGACTTGCCAGTGATATGGTACCAAACCACACAGGTATATTTTCAAAATGGATTATTGAGCATCCTGATTGGTTTGTTCAAAATGATTTTCCACCATTTCCTAATTACAGTTTCAATGGCGAAAATCTTTCCGATGATGACCGGGTGAGCATTTTCATTGAAGATGGTTACTGGAATCATAGTGATGCTGCTGTAGTATTTAAACGGGTTGATAATCATACCGGTGATACGAGATATATTTATCATGGCAATGACGGTACAAGTATGCCCTGGAATGATACAGCTCAATTAAATTATTTAAGATCAGAAGTTCGTGAAGCAGTAATTCAAACAATCTTACATGTAGCAAGAAAATTTCCTATCATTCGATTTGACGCCGCAATGACTTTGGCAAAAAAGCATTTTCAACGATTGTGGTTTCCGCAGCCCGGCAGTGGAGGAGATATTCCCTCGCGAGCTGAACAGGGTTTATCCCGTGAGCAATTCGATGAGATTTTTTCGGCTGAATTCTGGAGAGAAGTTGTGGACAGAGTGGCTCAGGAAGTTCCCGACACATTATTGCTTGCGGAAGCATTTTGGATGATGGAAGGATACTTTGTTCGAACTTTGGGAATGCATCGGGTTTATAACAGTGCTTTTATGAATATGCTTAAAAATGAGGAAAATGGAAAATACAGACAATCTATAAAGAATGTCATGGAATTTAATCCGGGCATTTTAAAACGCTACGTAAATTTCATGAACAATCCCGATGAAGATACTGCAGTCGCTCAATTTGGCAAAAATGATAAATATTTTGGAGTCTGTACGGTTATGGCAACCATGCCCGGATTGCCAATGTTTGGTCATGGACAATTGGAAGGATTTGCAGAAAAATACGGTATGGAATATCGTAAAGCCTATTGGAAAGAAAATGAAGACAACTATTTGATAAACAGGCATAACAGGGAAATTTTTCCATTATTGAAGAAACGCTATATTTTCAGCGAAGTCGAAAACTTTGTGCTTTATGATTTTATCTCAACCGAAGGATATGTTAATGATAATGTCTTTGCTTATTCCAATGGCGCCGGTGATGAAAAAGCACTGGTTCTTTATAACAACAAATTTGAAGAAGCAAAGGGTCGAATTAATTATTCTACAGCAGCAACAAAAAGCGATTATAATCATTTGGGCATAGCCCTGCAATTAACAGATGAGCCGGATTATTTTTGTATTTTCAAAGACCAAATAAACGCACTGGAATTTATTCGAAGCAATCAAACAATTATTAATGACGGACTATATGTTGAATTAGGTGCATTTAAGTATCACATATTTTGGGAATTCAGACAATTAAAGGATAATGAATATAATCATTACGGCAATCTTGAAAATTATTTAAATGGGCAAGGAGTCCCTAATATTGAGGAAGCATTAAAAGAGACTTTTC
>DAOWAQ010000112.1 GCA_030634505.1 Calditrichia bacterium | reverse complement strand
TTTCATGATAATCAAGAATGCAGGTTATATCGGCATCTTGTCTGTAATTTCCGACACGATATTATGCAAAACGAAGAGCTACTACGGGAGGGGGGTGATCCTGCGGATGAATTCCACTAACAATAATTAATTTCGGTTTTGGATTTACCGGTATAATTGTCGAATTTGTTAATTGCAGAGCGTAGATATCATAACCCGAATTTCCTCCCGGTTCAGTTTTTTCCCAGGAATCTCCAGCATCAATCAGGGTGGCCAAATCAGGATAGTTCGTAACTATTAACTGTGCAGAGGAAAAAGTCTCTTCAACGATCCGGTAACAAGGATAACCAGGAATTCCCTGACCAAGCGCAGATGTACTAATGACAAAATTTATTCCAGCAAATAATAGAAGAAAATTTACAAAATATCTCATTTTCACTCCTCTAAAAAGAGAAAATTAATATTAAGAATTCTTTAATTATAAATTTCAATAAATTGACCGGACTTTGAAGTAAATTTAATTATTATATTATATATCTCAAAGCTGAAAAATAAAGAATAATTTTCGACAATATCGTTATTCTGTAAATATTACAAATCAAAATCATGGATTTAAATATTCTTCTTCCACAAACTGATACCAACCGGATTCAAATTCCCGATCTGTCAATCCTAATGAACCAGAAAGATTGCCATTATTTTGAATCAATTCAATTACTGTATCCATTCCCCAGGTGTCAACAATGTATTCCAGTAATACATATCCCACTTGATAAATACTGTGAGTACTGCTATTATAATCAGTATTCAATTCCGAAAGAGTTGGATAGTCCCCGGACACCATGTAAGAAAGGGTATTTGGATTAACATATTCATTGGTTTCGTACAAGGCTACTGCTTCCCAAAGCCATCTTGGATTGTTTGAAATAGTGCCGTTCACCTGCATAGATACCAAGTGAGCAAACTCATGAACACCGGCAAGTAAAACCTGGGCATTATAAAATATCCGAAATTCTGTAAAACTAAAAATATAACCGGTGGCGCCTGTATAACGTATGCCGATATCAGCTTCCATATCATCTAAAAAATGATTGTAATCAGCCCAGATTTTAATAGTAATTTTGGGCATTTCCGAAACCCGTAGATCATCAATAATTCGTTGGTAATTTTCTTCAAGCGCTGTGGAAATTTGTAATATATCTGAATTATTCAATCCATCAAATAAAATGAATTCAAAATGTTCTTTATTGACGGGTTCAACGGGCGAGGTGTTTTTTGAACAAGATAGAAAGAGGGAAAAAATTAATACCAAATAAATAATTATTTTAAATTGCATGTATCTCTCACACTTTATTGTCTAAAAGACATCAACAAAAAGTATTGTATAATTGCTTCGACAGGCTCAGCAACCATCTAGCTATAACACTTTAATCACTACTAAAGTAATATCATCATTCTGCGGGTAGTTTGATGCAAACTCTTTTACTTCTTTCAATATCAATTCTATCATTTGGCTGGAAGTGAGATGGCGGTTTTCCGCTACAATTTCTAAAAATTTATCCTCACCAAATTCATTTAACTTTTCGTTCATGGCTTCAACAATACCATCGGTATAAAAAACCAGTGTGTCGCCGGAATGAACATCAATTGTGTTTTCCTGCAGGGTTTTATCAAAAACCGTACCTTCTTCCAGTCCAAGTGCAATGCCTTCGGCTGTTAACAAGGTACTGTTGCCGTCACTTTGGTTGACAACAATTCCCGGATTGTGCCCGGCACGCGCATAGGTCAGTTTCTTCTCCTCAATATCCAGAATGGCATAAAACATAGAGACAAACGAATTTTTTTCAATGGTGCGGTAAAGCAGTTTGTTTACTTTGTTCAAAACCAATTTGGGAGAAATATTTTCTTCGGCATGACTTTGCAGAATACCCTTGGTTAAAGTCATATAAATGGCTGCAGGAACGCCTTTTCCGGAAACATCACCAACCGCGATACCCAGTTTCGAAGCTCCCAGTTTTACAAAATCAAAATAATCGCCGCCGACTTCTTTGGCGGGCAGACAAGTACCACTGATATCAAAACCTTTTACTTTTGGACTGGATTTTGGCAATAATCCCACCTGAACATTGCGGGCAATTTCCAGTTCTTTTTGCATACGTTCTCTTTCACCAATACGTTTAATATGACTGGGAACCCCAAAGTTCGCCAACTGAAATTCCTGTTTACGGTAGTAACTATAAATTATCTGGGCGATAGGTATTATTGCGAGCAGTATTAATGTGTTTCCGGAAACAATGTGCCAATCAGCCGTGGATGCAAAAAGTGGCAGAGCATAGAAAACAAGGTTTGCGGCAGCCTGGGCTGCAATTACAGTTAACAAATCATATTTGAAATATAACCATCCGAAAAAGACACCACAAATTAGAGAGAACAGAATATTTAAAGGATAAGATGATATATCAGGATAAGCAGCAAATAATGAATATCCAACAATAGAAATTACAGACGAAATACCAATTGCCAACCATTTATTATGCCAGCGTTGATAGGTTATATTAATAATAAAAAAGCGGAATACAATTTCAAATAGCAATGAAAAAAGAATAACATTTAAAATTACAGATACTACCGGTATATAATATTGATAAACATCGCTCCAGCCCAAAGTGACCTGGATAAAATCAGATCCTTTGCCGGTGAGCAAATTAAATACAATAAGATAGAATACTGCAACAATAAACCCCACGGCTCCTCCATGCAGCATGGATTGACCGGTTTTTAAGGTGAAGAATTTTTTATTCAAAAAACTGTCAAGCGAGATCATCTTTTCGGGCCATAAACTTCTGGCATAAGATTCACCTACCGCCCAGCTGGTCAACAATAATGTTCCTAGAAAAACATTTTGTAATAATACTTCCACAAAAAAAACAATGATTTGTACATTGATGATGCTCATAGAACCAATACCCGTATTGCTGCCGGTAACGGGCAATTCGTTGATATTTTGAATCAGCCCAAGAACAAAGTATATCAAAAATAAAAGTATACCCATGCGAACCCAAATTTCACCGTCATGATATTTTTTAAGAAACATTACCAGGGCAAAGACAAATATTGCCAATAGAAACAATGCTTGAATCAAATAGAAAAAAGTTCCCTTTGTGAATTCATCACTCATAAAACTTTGCACTTCTTCCGGCAGATTAAACAAGTATTCATATCTTCCTATTTGATTTCCCTGTACGGTAACATTTAGTTCATATTTACCTTCAGTAAAATCAGCAAGTTTTTCCCAGGTAAATAGATAATCACTGCGATTGGTTCTATTGGTAGCAATGGAATTTTGAAGATCGAATTCATCCAGCTTAATATCTGTTTTCTTAGATAAATATGATTCAGCAAACACCCGGGCTTGTTCCTCAGAGATTGATGGAATTGTCATGGTATCGGGCAGAAAACGTCTAAATCCCAGCAATTTACCCTTTGGAGAAATCCACACATCATAGCGGGTTTGTGGTTGGTCTCTCGGAATATTTTTGAAAAATTCAACTTGCCAGCGGCTATTAGGTATTTTATCATTTTGTAAATATTCTCTTGTTTCATCTTTTCCGATAGTATTTTCAATATACCCAATGTCAAGATAATTGATATTTCGCGTAACACGACTGGAATAATCAGAAAGTTCAAAACCGCTTTTGCCCATAAAATCAGCTGCAATTTGTTGTACTTCATACTTATCCATCTTTTCAATAACACTGAAAGCTATATTGCCCGGCGCTAGATATTTTATGGCAGCTAAACATAAAACGATAACAATCCACCATTTCAATTTATCAAACATATGGTTTTCCTTTGTTTTTTTACATTAATTGTACGAAGGATTATTAATTTAGATACATATAAAATAAGGCAAAAATTGAATTGTAACAAATAATTGCAATTGTAATTCTAATTTTTTATTCTTGTCAAAACTATTTACTGAACTATATCAGTCTAAATTTATGATTGAAATCATATAAATATCTATTAATGAGGAGTTAAAATTCATGTTAAATTATTTTAATATAATCTTGTTTTTAATGACACCCTTTTTGATTATAGCCGGTGACAGAGTGACGGGTAAAAAATTTGCTACGAGGTCAGAAGTCATCGCTCAAAATGGAATGGCTACCACCAGCCAGCCCTTGGCAACACAAGTAGCAATAGATATTTTAAAGAAGGGTGGATCAGCTGTGGATGCCGCCATCGCGGCTAATGCCGTTCTGGGATTAGTAGAGCCCGTCAGTTGTGGCATCGGCGGGGATTTATTTGCGATTGTCTGGGATGCGGAAACAGAAAAATTATACGGTTTAAATGCTAGTGGAAGGTCGCCACAAAATTTGACACTGCAACATTTTAAGGACAATGGTTTGGATTATATTCCGTATTTAGGTCCATTGACAGTTTCTGTTCCGGGTTGTGTTGATGGCTGGTTTGAGCTGCATGAAAAATTTGGCAATATGAAGATGAAAGAAATTTTACAACCCGCAATCAATTATGCCCAAAATGGATTTCCTGTTTCTGAAGTCATTGCTTATCAATGGCAGGTTGGATTTGATTCACGGTTAAAATTTCCCGGATTTAAAGAAACATTTGGGAAAAATGGTAAAGCGCTGCAAAAAGGTGAAATTTTTACAAATCCCAATTTAGCAGTAACATTAGAAAAAATTGCTGCAGGGGGTAAAGATGTTTTCTACAAAGGGGAGATTGCAGAAGCAATTGAAATTTATATGGCTCAAAATGGTGGATTTCTCACGCAAAAAGATATGGCAAGCCATACATCAGATTGGGTAGAACCGGTGTCAACAAATTACAGGGGCTATGATCTATGGGAACTGCCACCCAATGGTCAGGGAATTGCCGCATTGCAAATTTTAAATATTTTAGAAGAATACGATATGAAATCATTTGGTTTCGGCAGTAAAAAACACATCCATCACTTTGTGGAATCCAAAAAACTGGCTTATGAAGATCGGGCAAAATTTTATGCCGATCCTGCTTTTAATCAAATTCCGGTTGACCAATTAATATCAAAAGAATATGCAGAAAAGCGAAAGAAACTAATTAGTAATCTATCTGCAAAAAAATATGATGCTGGAGATTTACAGCTTGAAAATGGAGATACCATTTATTTGACTGTTGCTGATAAAAAAGGCAACATGATTTCATTAATCCAAAGCAATTATGGCGGTTTTGGCTCAGGCATGACACCAACGAATTCAGGGTTTTGCCTGCAGAATCGAGGACAATTATTTAATCTGCAGGAAGGCCATTATAATACATATGAACCGAATAAAAGACCTTTTCACACCATCATCCCAGCATTCATTACAAAGAATGGAAAACCCTGGCTCAGTTTTGGTGTAATGGGCGGCGCCATGCAACCTCAGGGTCATGTTCAAATTATTTTAAACCTGATAGACTTTGGAATGAATTTACAGGAAGCTGGCGATGCACCAAGAATAAGACACACAGGTTCATCACAACCCACTGGAGAGAAAATGACAGATGGTGGAATTCTAAATCTTGAATTCGGTTTTGGGGAAGAAGTCATTCGTGATCTGGATAAAATGGGACATCAAGTAAAATTCAATACCGGGGGCTATGGTGGTTACCAGGCTATAATGTGGGATGAAAAAAACAAGGTTTATTTTGGTGCATCTGAATCCCGAAAAGACGGCCAGGCAGCCGGTTATTAAATTTCTTCCAAAACAATTTAAAAAATTTGACAAGAGCTAAATCAAGAGGTAAATTGCGACCGACTAATCAGTCAATTTGATTGGGAGGGAAATAAATAGTGACAGCAGAATATTCAGAAAAAAGAGAAGCGATTTTAAAAGCAACCTTAAATCTACTTGTGGAACGAGGGTTTCATGATACACCGACTTCATTAATAGCCAAAGAAGCAGGAGTGGCAACCGGTACATTGTTTCACCATTTTAAAAATAAGGAAGAATTAATCAATGCTCTTTACCTGGAAACGAAAAGAAAAATGATTGAGGTTTTAAAAAAAGATGTTCATTTAGCGGGAAATATTGAAGAAAAAATAAAACATGTATGGAAGAGTGCAGTACAATGGGGTATAATGCATCCGAAAGAATATCAATTTTTTCAACAGTTTGCAAATTCTCCCTTTATCAGCAAATTAACTCGTGATGAAGCTTTGAATCAATTTGAATTTATAAATGATATCATTGAAGAAGCATTAAACTCAGATCGTATTAAAAATATATACCCGGAATTTTTTATGGATTATTTTGAAGGACTTTTCACGATGGCAATGAACCATTTTAGAAAACATCCGGAAAAAATCTCTGAAGAAAACATGGATATGATGTTTGACGTTTATTGGAACGGGATAGCCGCCGACTAGGAAAAACCTTTTTTTGTCCACACAATAGACTGATTAGTCAGTACAGTTAAATGAATAATTTAAATTAAATATATTATATAAATAAGGAGTAACTATCATGAGTAAACAAAAGTGGGATGCCAATACTATTCCGAGTTGGTCCGGCCATTTTGCAAGTTGATCACGCTCCAGTTCCGGTATTGGATACGAAGCAGCGCGCGTGTTTGCC
>DAOWAQ010000164.1 GCA_030634505.1 Calditrichia bacterium | reverse complement strand
GCTTCCCGATGTTGAAATCAGTACGTTGAGGGTTGTTGAAAGATCACCTTTAGTTGGAAAAAGTTTAGCTGAAATTGAGATGAGAAAGAAATATGGAGTTACAGTATTGGCAATACGTCGAAACTCACAAATAATATCCAATCCAAACGTAAACATGCCATTTTGCGATAACGATGTGCTTTTTGTTCTTGGACCACCGGATAAGGTTGCCGAGGTTGCCGGTTTATCCCAAAATTCGAAAGAAGGGGATAAAAATTAATGGATACAACAATTCAGGCTATGTTCTCCCGCATTTGCTTAAAAGCTACGGCAGATAAGTATGAGTAACCATAGAATAATTGAAAATTATAGAGATGATGAAAATCTTAGAAATGAATTCCATAATTTTATCTCTAAAGTATTTCCGAGCATTAGTTTTAAAGTCTGGTATTCAAAAGGATTCTGGAGTGATAAACATATTCCTTTTTCAATAATAGAATCGGGTGAAATAATTTCCCATGTTTCTGCTTCGCGGATGAATATTATAATCGATGGTAAAAAGTATAAGGCAATTCAAATTGGTGCAGTAGGGACTTTACCCGATTATCGTAATAAAGGATTGTCACGTTATTTAATGAATTATGTTCTCGATAAATTTAAAGATAAAACCGATTTCTTTTTTTTATATGCAAATGAAACTGTTCTGGATTTCTATGCAAAGTTTGGATTTAAAAACATCAGCGAGTATAAATTTATTGCCGCATCGAATATACCGAAGCCCCGATATTCAGCAAGAAAATTAAATATTAAAGTCAACAGTGATTTCCGAAAACTAATTGACCTTATAAATCATAGACGATTGCTGACCAAAAGATTTGGTGCGGAAGATTATGGATGTATAACAATGTGGTATGTTTTTAATCTTTATAGTGATAATTTATATTATGTTGAAGAAGAAGATGTAATTATTATTAAAAAGGAGAAGGACGAAACGTTACATATTTTAGATGTGATATTTAAAAAGCCGTTTGAGTTTGATTCAATACTTGAAAAAATAATTGAGTCGGAATCAATAAAATCTATTAACTATTATTTTACTCCGGATCAAATTAATTACAGATACGATAATGCTGTTAAAGAAAACACTGAGTTATTTGTATTGGGGAATATAGAATTGGGAAATTCTCCATTTAGATTTCCTGCAACAGCAGTTACTTAATTATGACAAACCAGTTTCCCACATGACTTCTCCGCAAACAACTATGACAAATATTGTGAAAGATGTTGTCGTTGTGCGTGAGATGTTATCAAACTTTTAAGTTACCACAGATTAATTGGAATACACCATTGTTAAATTATCACTCATACGGGAAATATTTGATGAAATAACGATACAATAATCTGTCCGGAAATAGGATTTCAATAGAAAAGACAATACTTTAATTGTCTAATGTCTATATTGTTAAAATAATTTAGATAAACAATTTGGCAAATTAACAATTAGACAATTTAATAGAATATTTGAGACTTTAAAATTGTACAACTTTAATTATTTAAATATGTTACAATTATCCGTCCGAACAATAGATAAAATTAATTAAGATAGTAAATGAAAAATTTATTAGATAAAGGAACTAAGTGTCTTATAGTTCAATCAGAATTTTCAGAATTTAGTTTTTGGAACTATGTTGATATATGTAAAATAACCGGCGCAAAATATCCTGCAGCACCATTAGGGTTATTAACAGTTGCAGCGTTGCTGCCGCAGCATTGGGAATTTAAATTGATTGATGCAAATGTAGAACCCTTACTGGCTGAACACTTTGAGTGGGCGGATATTGTTTGTATGGGAGGTATGCTCCCTCAACAGCAAAGTATGCTTACTATCATTGATAAAGCGCATCAACATGGCTGCCCCGTTGTTGTCGGTGGCCCGGACCCATCATCACAACCTAATTTTTATCAGGCTGCAGATTACCTTGTACAGGGTGAGGGTGAAGTTACCATTCCAATGTTAATAGAAGATTTGGAAAAAGGGATCGAGAGCGGTGAATACAAATCAGATGAATTCGCAAATATGACTAAAGCTGTAATTCCAAGGTTTGATTTAATACGGTTTCAAGATTACATTCAGGTTGGAGTGCAATATTCTCGCGGCTGTCCATTTAATTGTGAGTTCTGTGATGTGATTGAACTATATGGAAGGAAAGCCCGAACGAAAACTTCTGAGCAAATAATTAAAGAACTCCAGACTCTTTATGATCTTGGTCATAGAGGACATATTGATTTTGTTGACGACAATTTTATTGGAAACAAAAAGAATGTTAAAAAAGTTTTGCCTGATATAATTGAATGGTCCAAAGCAAATAATTATCCTTATTATTTTTCGACAGAATCTTCAATAAATATGGCAGATGATGAAGATCTATTACAAATGATGAGGGATATCGATTTTAGATACGTTTTCGTCGGCATTGAAACACCGGATGATGAAATATTAAGGTTGAATAAGAAATATCAAAATGTAAACAAACCGATTACCGAGGCTGTAAATAAGATCTCTTCTTATGGTATGATTGTTAACGGAGGTTATATTATTGGTTTTGATAATGAAACTGACCAGACAGCCGAAAAGATGATCCAATCTATTCAAGATTCAGGGGTATGTATGGCTATGGTGGGAAAGCTGTACGGATTACCGGAGACACAATTAACAAGACGCCTGAAAAGAGAAGGGAGATTGTTTGAGAAAGATTCAACAATAAGGGATACCGATACTCAATTGGATCAAATGACGAGCGGGTTAAACTTTATAACTTCCAGACCAAGGTTAGATGTTTTAAACGACTACCTTCATATTATAAAACAGATATATGATCCGGAGCGTTATTACGAAAGAGTAACACATACTAGCCTTAAATTAAAACCTGCTAATAAGTTTAAACCAGGTATTTTGAAAATGTTGAAATCCTTAAAGGCATTTTTAATTGTTTGCTCTAAAGTTGGATTTAATAAAACCACAGGTTGGCTCTATTGGAAAACGCTTGTGAAAGTTATTTCTAAAAATCCAAAGGGAATAGAAGCTGCGGTGAATCTGGCTGCAATGTTTATACATTTTCAGAAGCAGTCTAAATTTATTATTGAACTTACAAATAAAGAGATTAAAAGTATCGAGAGCTGTGGAGAGGAAAAATACCATCAATTAATGTTTCAAGTGGATAAAAATTCTAATGATCATAAAAAATCATTAAAGAAATTTGTAAACCGATAGTTGGTAGTAATCAACTTGGTTAGAAGGTGGAGATAAGTCAATTTTAATATTCTTTATATGCTTTTTTCTAATGACTAAATTAGATGTATAAAATTTAAAATAAAGAGGTAATAATGAAAAAAGTTGCAATTGTTGGTGCTGGTTTAATGACTCAACCGCTCGTTGATTATTTTATTGATAACTGCGGATATCAAGTAATAGTTGTAAATCGAACTCTTGCAAAAGCTGAAAAAGTTGTTGAGGGAAAATCAGCAGGCAGGGCTGTTGAATGGCCAAATAATGATCCTGATATTCTTGATAATGTAATTCGTGAAGTTGATATTGTAATCAGCATGGTCCCAAAGCCAATTCATATTCATGTTGCCAAATCATGTTTGCGAAACGGTAAGAGTATGGTAACTACTGCTTACGAAATTCCTGAATTGTTAGCTTTAAAAGATGAGGTTGAAGAAAAAGGATTATTGATTCTCAATGAATTGGGTGAGGTACCCGGCATGGATCACTTTGGTACTCAAATGGTTCTGGATGAGATAAAAAAAGAAGGCGGGCGGGTGATCAGTCTTAACTCTTACGGAAGCGGACTTCCTTCATTTGAGTCTAACAATAATCCAATGGGCTATAAGTTTTCATGGGATCCCAGGACTGTTTTTGTAGCAGCACAAACTGCTGCCGCATACCTTAAGAACGGCAAAAAAATTGAAGTGCCTGGTGATAAATTGTTCGAACATTTTTGGTATGTAGATATAGATGATTTAGGAACTTTTGAATCGTATCCAAATAAAGACGTAGAAAAATATGTGAAACCATTTGGCCTAGATGAGAACGCATCTTTCTACCGAGGGCTTTTACGATTTTCCGGATATTGTAATCATATGAAAAATGTGATTGCTCTTGGTCTGTTTAATAATGATGAGGTCAAAGCTTTCGAAGAGAAAACATACCGGCAATTTACCGCTGACTTAATTAATGAAGAATCGCTTGATGATCTTGAACATAAATTAGGTAATTATTTGAATGTTGATTTCAATGCAGATATAATACATCGGCTTAAATGGCTTGGATTTTTTGATGACAAAACTATTGCTATCAAAAAAGGTACAAATTTAGATCTGCTTCTGGACGTAATGCTGAAAAAAATGTTTTATAAACCTGATGAAAAAGATATGATCATCTTACACATCGATGTACTCGCTGAATTCCCCGGGGGAAAACGAGAAAGACGATTAGCCACGATGGTTGTGGACGGAATTCCGCAAGGCGCCTCGGCAATGTCCAGAGCTGTTGCCCTTCCGCCGGCTATTTCAGCAAAACTTATTGTTGAGGGGAAAATTAAAGCTACTGGTGTTTTAATGCCTCCGACTCTTCCGGAGCTTTACAAACCTGTACTAGATGAATTGAAAACCTTTGGCTATGAATTCAAACGTAAAACAATAAAACTATAGTACTTTACTAAATATTTTTTATTTATATATTCACATTAGCGGCTGATAATCGGGCAGACGGATGCCCTAATGAACAAGCTTAAAAAGATCTTAATGAGATCACTATGAAAAATATTGCCGGGGGTTTAAACAACTTTGTTTTCAAATTCATTCCCTATATAATCCCGGTACTATTTCTATCTTTAATGATTGGTTGTTCAGCACATACTAATTTAACCCCCGTGGGAAAAGGCAAAGTTGATGCGGCGATTAGTTTAGGCGGACCGTTCATTCCTGTGGCGGAGACAAAAATCCCAACTCCTTATCTATCGATTGGAGCAAACTACGGACTGACTGAAAATATTAATGTCGACGGTAATCTTCATATTACATCACTGTTTTATCAAGTAGCCGGTTTTGATTTTGGAGCAACATGGTTTCCAATTCTGAATGATGGATTGGTACCAACATGGGGAATTCAACCTCGTTTTTTGATGCTG
>DAOWAQ010000126.1 GCA_030634505.1 Calditrichia bacterium | reverse complement strand
AATGAAGAATTAATAAAAGATCACTCAAATCTATATGAGGTCAAAGATATCACTCAGATACCACAATTATTAAACGGATTATTTAAATCGTGAAAGAATCCATCCCGCAAGGTTAATTAAAATAGTTAAAACTATACTTAATATAATCATAGAAACTATCGGAATATAAATTTTAGAATTTTTCCCCTCTATTCGAATATCTCCCGGTAACATACCTATCCATTTGTATGCTTGTGGAACTACATAAGCAATAATCCCGGCAATCACCAATATTAATCCAACAGTTATTAATATTTTGGGAATATCCATAATCAATCTTATGCAAATTAATAATTTAAATTAGTAATATAGGTAAAGATATAGACAAATATTTGATTAGTCGTTCTTCAATATATAGATACTACCATTAGTAGTTTTACAAGTGATCGATCCATCGCCATCTCCAAACTTACCACGATATGATTTTTTCGATTTTCGGGATTTTCCATAACTATCTGATAATCTGAAATCGCTATCAATATGACCATTGGTAGTTTTAAGATCTGCATAACCACCATATTCTTCCGGTAAATATAGTTTTATAGAACCATTTGTTGTTCTAAATATCATTTCTTCATCTGATGTGACTTTACTGAAATCCGCATGAATTCTGCCATTAGTTGTTTCGCATCGTAACAACCCGTTAATATCACGGGCTTCAATTTTACCATTTGTCGAATGCATTCTTACCTTACCAGAAATTTTTTCGACAGAAACTCTTCCGTTAGTTGTATTTAAATTTAAATCGGATTCCAGGGGCACACTAATTTCATAATCTACGCTGTAAGATGAATGATTGTCTCCAAATATCCATGAAAAAAAACCATTGCCTCCCTGTAGTCCTTTTGGCACTAATGTTTCGACATAGATATTGTTTTCATCCTGTTCGATTTCAATTTCAATTCGATCTAACATTTTTTTTGCTTTAGATTCACTGCCTTCAACCCTAATATATGCAATGATTTCTACTTCATTTTTATCCCATGAAGAAACTTCTATTCGTCCATTTGAGTTTTTTACTTCGACCGTTGGTCTTCCATCACAACTTAATTGCTTTTTGAAAGTTTCCTTGAGAGTAGTCGCAAAACCTATATTGGTAAAAATAATTATAATCAGAATTGATAAGAAAATGTTTTTAATTTTTACATACATAGAAACATCCTATAAATTAATTGTCATTAT
The DNA here is from genome assembly GCA_030634505.1 of Calditrichia bacterium. Classification (GTDB taxonomy): domain Bacteria; phylum Calditrichota; class Calditrichia; order JAJRVZ01; family JAJRVZ01; genus DAOWAQ01. The sequence goes on along the minus strand of DAOWAQ010000126.1, from coordinate 4,968 downwards.
AAAAATAAATTGTAATTCCCCAATTTTTTCTGTCTCGCGGTGGAGATTTGTTCCATGTTTTATATGCATGACTATCATCGGTCTGATAATGTGCAATATAATTTCCTGCTTTGAGGTGAATTACCTGGTCATATAACCTATTCTTGGAATTCCCTCCAGCTCTCCTTGTATCACTATAATCCATTTCCCATACGACGTCACCAGTATCAAAATCTTCAATCCAGCCGTAATCATACATTTCATCCCAGTCACCTTCACCCAGGGCGTATATCCTTACTTTACTTTTCCTTTTTAAAGAAAATTGCTTTCTTACATGTTCATCATCACCGACACGAATCAATTTTACAATTATATTTTCATCTTCTTTGGGCTCATATTTTTTAACTATTTTAGCTATATCACCTTTACCTGTGCAAAAAACTTGTATCCCCCAACCTTCAGGATCATAAGGTTCGTCAGCATTCCAATCTTCATATGAATGTGAATCGTCTGTTTCGAAATGTACTATATAAGAACCGGCATCCAATTTTATTATACCATCATACAAGCGATTTTTACTAGCTCCGCCTGCATCTTCTGTATCCCTGTAACGCATTTTCCAGATACGCTTTCCGGTATGGGCATCTTCAATCCAACCATAGTCAAACATTTCACCATCACTACCTTCACCGATAGCATAAACACGAATCTTTGTTGGCTTTATCAAGGTAAATCCTTCTGAAACATCGACATCATCACCCAATCTGTTCAAAGAAATAATTTCCTGATCCTTTGCTGACGCATATTCTGTAACAATACTTTTATCAAATTTTTCGTCAGCACCGAATATGGTTATTCCCCAGAAATTAGGATCATATGGTGGATTCGCATTCCACTTGGAACAAGAATGGTTATCATCAGTTTTATAATAAACGAGATAATCACCTTTTTCAAATCTGATTGTTTCATTGACTACCCGATTTTTAGTTGCTCCCCCGGCATATTCGGATTCATCTTCCTTCATCTCCCAAACTTTTTCTCTGGTTTCCGCATCTATTATCCAACCTTTATCAAACATTTCTTTTTTAAATCCTTCACCAAGGGCATAAATTCTAAGTTTTGCAGCCTTTGACAATGAGAATCCTTTATTAACATATTTTGAATCCCGGACTTCGGTAAGAGCAAGAATTGCAGAATTTTTAACAGCATTCTGATATTTTTTTACTGCATTTTCATCGAATGAATTTTCTACTCCGTTCACTTCAACTTTCCATTTATCTTTGTGGTCATCCCACCATTCATCATCACCAAAAATTGATCCTAAAATTTTATCTAAATCCAGATACCCACTTCCAAAGGAAAAATATTTAGGTTCAACCGCAGAAAAATAAAGTTCATACTCTCCTTTTGATAAATTTATTTTGTTTTCAAAAACCCTGTTATTCTCATTCCACCAGTCATCTTCTGTATTTCCAATTGTCATTCGCCAGACCATTTCTCGCGTACGGGCGTCTAATATCCATGCATAAGCAAACATGTTATATTTGTCTTCCTGAAAATTATGAATGCGTTTTAATTCTTTATCCTGCCCGGACCCAACGGCTTTTAAACTGATCTCGGTATCTTCATTTAATGTAAAGCCTCTCAAGTAGATTTGGTAATTACCAATATTGTCAATAACAACAGAATTATCCTGTGCAATAATAGCAATTTGCAAAAAAACAATCAGGATACTTATTTTAGATATAATTTTTATCATACTTTTCTTTAAAAAGGTTTTGCAATTCTAAATGTCAGCACCATTGGGTCTTTGTTCGTATCCATCCTTTTTGCAATATTTAATCGAACTGTACCATCCCAATTACTAAATGCTACTCCAATATCAGATTTTAATGAATTAAATTTTAAAATGCCAAATCCTTCTGTGAATTTTGAATTTTCATTTGAAAACCACGCTGATCCTATATCGCTAAAAAGTATTAATCTTATGTCATCAAATAGAAAAAAGTCGCGGCTAAAAATGGAAGGGCTCAAATTATATTCTATATTTGCAAGTAGTAGTCGATCTCCTGCATATTCCTTAAAATCAAACCCCCTTAATGTGCTTATTCCTCCTAATTCAAAAAGTTTTTGCACCGGTAGATCACCTTCAGCCGATCCTAATTTCAATCTCAAATCTAATCTCTCATTGCGGCTTATTGTTACATAGTGACGTAACTCTAAAATATATTGATTAAAATAAAAATCGCTTCTTAGATCTGAATTTGACATCTCCATTGAAAGTTTTCCATACCATCCTCTTCGGGGTGTTTCATGATTATTTCTTGTATCCAAATACAGTTCGCCATATAAACTGCGCATGTTTCCTTTATCTATAACAGGATTGATACGAAATTTTTTATCCCCACCAAACAAAGCCCAATCCACATTTTTACTTACAGAATTATAATGATCATTTCTATAGGCAAATGTTCCTTTTAAATAGATTGACCAGTTTTGAGAGATATGCACTTCATACCCTTGCCTGCGATAAAAATCCTGGAAATCTTCATGAATTAAAAACGATGCCAATGAATTTTCCAAGGGGGTTATTAACCAATCATCCCTGGTATCAGTTAAATCATGTACGTTTGCACCAATTTCAAATCTGTACGATGTTCGGTTAAAAAAATAACGATCGATTCCGAATTGATATCGCCAGGCTTTTTCTTCAAAACCATATCCTCCAAATCCATGTAACGAAATAATATTATATTTATTTGCTATACTTTTGGGAAATTCTAATCCAAGAAATAATCCCTGTACACGGTTATAACGCACCAGAAATTGATCTTCCAAGGGCCAAATCGGTAGAGTGCTGTATTGGTATTGATATGAATAGTGCCAGGAATCGTAATAATTATTTTCGTAATCATGTTTATAGTTTTTAGAATATCCAATATTTCTAAAAACATTTCTTGGGCTTGTTTCTATTTGATTTCCTCTTACTGTACTCGATTCAATTTGTTCTATATTCCCACCAATTGTGGTAATATTGCCCATTATTTCGGCGTCAGATTCTATGATTATATCTCCGTAAATAACAACAACATCACCTTCAACTTGTCCGCGAATTGTCAGATCGCCACGAACAACTGTAACATTTCCATCAATGGTCTCATAATTATGTACAACATGATCTTCATAATAGCGATATGTTTGTAGAATTGTGTTTTTAATATATTTTAGTTCAGCTCTCCGTACCATTTCGTCACGGGTGATCGGTATATCTTCATACTCATTATATTGCGCATTAATTGAAAACGTTAACAATGTTATAAGTGCAAAAATATAAAGTGTTTTCTTGGTTTGATTCTTCATTTTTGAACCTCGAATTTTTAATTTTGGTCACCGTTTTTTTTACGTAACGCCCAGTTAAAAGTTACATTTAAAGCCTAAATATAAATATTTATAATGAATAAATCATAATTTGAGAAGTATTAATATATTTTAATGAGTAATCGAAGAAAAATTCTAATAGATTATTGAGATGAAGTTATTATTTGATAAAAATAATCATGGTCTCTTTTCTGAATAATATTCTAAAAAACCGCATTTCTCACAGCGATAGGCATAAACGCTGCTATACTTTTTGTGCTCATCCGATGCTTCCCAATTGACATATCCAAACAACTTACTCAAAGATGTAAGATCACTGGTGACAGTATAGAGACGTCCTCGTTCCATTTTTGATTTGCATTTGGGACATGATTTTGATGTTGACATTCTGCGTCCTACTAATTTATGGATCAATCAATTTATTGAATTATCTTTATTATCGTTAAATTTATACTAATCATTACTTTTTGTGAAAATTTTATATAAAAAAGGATATATATCATAAACCCTTCTAATGAGCCACCGAGCGGAGTCGAATCAGTCGATAGACTGATCCGTCCACTGACGGACCGCTGACAAATATATTTTTATGCTTTCAACTTTTCTCTTAAAAATGCTCATCCCCGTGAAGATTTTAGTTGTCTTTCTCTTATTACTACGTCTGTTCTTGATTCTTTAGATTCAGTATAAAATAATTTCCAATCATTTGCCCTTGATGTATATTTCGAATATCCTTTCAAATGGAGTTTCAATCTTTTTTCTATGTCATTTGTTTGACCAACATAAATAATATCTAATGACTTTGAATAAATTGCGTATACAATATATGGCATAAGGAACAAAAATAATTAAAAAGAGCCACCGAGCGGAGTCGAACCGCTGACCTACTGATTACGAATCATAATCATGGCTATTTTATAACTTTATTAAAAACAGTATAATATAATGATTGTATTATATTTATCGCAATATTTTTTATCTATTAATATTACCTATTATTACATAGAATTACTTCTGTTATTGCCGATATATTGCCACTTTCATAATGGCATCGTTTGTTTGTTATTTTCCAATATTTCCCACACTATCTGACGACAGTGTTTGCCAAATCACTTCAAAAGCACCATCTTCTTCACCTGCTGAAATTCACCAGCACTAATCCAGGACAAAGTTTTTTGGCAATCTACAAAGTCATGACATGTTTCTATCATGCTAATATTTAGTTAATAATGTGTGTAAATCAGGTATTAATTTTTGAATATCAGTTGCAAAATTTTTTACATTACCATCCAAATTTCCACTATCTACACCAGCACTGTGGTATACATATGCAGAAAATACTTCTTTTTCTTTATCTGAATATGATATTCTTTCTGTTGTTCCACCAGTGCAATCTTCGATACCTCCTAATGTTAATTCTCTAATTGCATTTTTTTCTAACGACTTTATTAGATTGTTAAACTGTTCCTTTCTAATTTTATATTCTTTCTTTGTTTTTATATCACCATAGCTATCTATGGTAATTTTTGCTCGATCAAAAGTCACCGTAATCATATAACTTCTATGATATTGAGGGGGAACAGAAGAATCTCCAAAATGATAAACAATTTT
>DAOWAQ010000391.1 GCA_030634505.1 Calditrichia bacterium | reverse complement strand
CGATGAGCTGATAATGCATTAATCTCAAAAGGTATTTCAAATTCGTCTAAAATTTTTGCAGCTCTTTCCATAATAGGAAGATCGGATGTGCTGCCCATAATTATACTTACTCTGGGTTTCATAAAGTCTGTTTTTATATTAATGTAAATTCGGCTTAAAAATCAGCTAGTACTTTGTAAAAATAATGAGATTTTGATAAATAAATACGACAAAAATCAAAAAGAGTGATCAAAATTGAATTTTAATACATTTAAGAATCATTAAGCATGAATTATCAAGTATAAAAAACTTGTACCAAATGGCAATAACTATTATTTTCGTAAAAAATTATTTCAATGAAGAAAATTAAGATCCTTGATAAGGAATTTGAGATTTCTATGTCAGCTGAATCTATTCAAAATAGAATTGGGGAGCTCGCCGAAGAACTTTCAAGTGATTACGAAGGAAAGAAGCCTGTTTTTTTGGGAATCCTGAATGGCTCATTTATGTTTTCTTCCGATTTATTTAAGAAAATTTCAATCGATGCTCAGATAACCTTTTTAAAACTTGCCTCATATCAGGGAACTACATCAACGGGTGCTGTTAAGCAACTTATCGGACTTAATCAGGATATAAAAGATCAACATATTGTTATTCTTGAAGATATCGTTGATACCGGAATTACCCTGGAAACTATAATGAGACAACTAAGTGGATATCAGCCTAAATCAATTAAAATTGTCACTTTGCTTTTCAAGCCGGAAGCATATCAGAAAGATGTTAAAATAGATTACATCGGGTTTTCAGTCCCCAATGAATTTATAGTAGGATACGGTTTAGACTATGATGGTTTTGGAAGAAATTACGACGATATTTACACACTTGTTAAGTAATTCAACCTGAAGGCTGGGGAAAGGTGTGCTGATGTGCTGGTGTGCTAATGTGCTGGTTTCCAAGCAACCAGTAACCAGTAACCAGTCCAGTGTGCGGGCAAAAAAGCCGCAATTTTAAATTGAAAATAACAGTATCATGTTATATAGTAGTAACCAGCAACCCTTTCCTCAATCTTTCTTCATCATTTCAAGAACCAACAATAAAACTGTAAGGATTGGTAGAATTCCCAGCATAATTCCTGCTCCAGGCCAATGCATCATTTTGAACATAAAGCCAACAAGAAAATTGAATCCAAAAAGAAAAAATACCAGATTAAACAGACTTAACTTTTTGGTAAAGATCCAGATACACCAAGCCACCAAAAGTCCCACCGATCCAACAACTAAAAGAATACTAGCCCCTGGCCAATGCAAAAGTTTGAATCCATAACCCACTATTCCCACAATACAAAAAATCATTGCTAAAATTGACATAATCTTCTTCATGATAAAAGTTTTAGGTTTTAATGAAAAATTCAGAACTTAAAAAACAAATTACAGCTTATTATATAGTCAGTCAACTATATTCAAAAATAATTATTTGTTAATATATCACCATGATTAAAAATGGTTAAGACAAACAAATTATTATTCTGGGAATAGTTTTCATTAATTGTGTGAAATATATAGATTGTTCCCATTAACTTAGTTTGTATATTTGTAGCTCAAAAAAATAACCACTTAACAATTAGAAAATGCTAAATCTTGTTTTATTCGGACCTCCGGGATCAGGTAAAGGAACCCAATCAGAAAAAATTATTAATAAATATGAATTGCTTCATCTTTCTACAGGTGATATCCTTAGGGGAGAACTTGCTGATAAAACAGAATTAGGTATTCAGGCCAGTAAAATAATGGCAAGTGGAGAATTGGTTTCTGATGAAATAGTAATTGGAATGATAAAAAATAAACTTTTAGCGAATCAGGATGCAAAAGGCTATATTTTTGATGGCTTCCCAAGGACAGTAGCACAGGCACAGGCACTGGATGATCTTCTCGCTTCATTCAATCAGGAAATTACAAGTTTAATTTCACTCGTTGTTGAAAAAAATGAATTGGTTCAGCGATTGCTGAAAAGAGGACAAGAAATGGGTCGTGCCGACGATAACCTTGAAACAATTGAAAATCGTATCGCTGTTTATGAGAAACAAACCTCTCCTGTAGCGAAGTATTATGAAAATCAGAGTAAATATAATCCTGTTGAAGGAATGGGAACAGTTGACGAAATTTTTAAAAGAATAGAGTCAGTTATCGATAAATAACCAACACCACACCAGCACACCACCACACCAATCCACCACCACACTAGCACATCAGCACACTAGCACACCACCACCATGTCCCAATCAAATTTTATAGATTATGTCAAAATTTTTACCCGGTCGGGGAAAGGTGGAAGTGGCTCAACGCATTTGCACCGCGAGAAATATATTCCCAAAGGGGGTCCTGATGGTGGAGATGGAGGCCGGGGAGGTCATGTTATACTGAAGGGTAATAGTCAATTGTGGACGCTCCTTCATTTAAAATTTAAAAAGCATATTTTCGCTACCGATGGTATGCCCGGGTCTGGAGGACAAAAGACCGGAGCAGACGGTAAGGACGTTTTTATTGAAGTGCCTTTGGGAACTGTTGCCAAAATGGAGGAAGGAGATACTTTATTTGAAATAACTTCCGACAAGGAGGAAAAAATTCTTTATAAAGGAGGAAGAGGTGGTTTTGGTAATGAACATTTTAAATCACCCACAAACCAGACTCCCCGTTATGCACAGCCTGGCGAACCCAGACAGGAGGGATGGAATATACTTGAACTGAAATTATTAGGAGATGTTGGACTGGTAGGATTCCCTAATGCTGGTAAATCAACTCTATTATCTATAGTCTCTGCGGCCAAACCAAAAATAGCCAATTATCCT
>DAOWAQ010000361.1 GCA_030634505.1 Calditrichia bacterium | reverse complement strand
GGTCCCGCAATAAGAAAGTTTTTCATTTCAACAAATTTGATGTTATTTTCTTCTGCCTGATTTATTGAAACATTTCCTAATAAAAACAGTAAAACGAAAGAAACAAAAATTTTAGGAAGAGGGTTCATTGTAAATCCTTTCAATTGAAATTTCATAATATTTAAGCAAAGTTAAATGAAAAATTCATTTTAATCTAATGATAAATCCATCAAATTAAAGGAGAATTCTATGACTAATTACGTGACAAAGTTTGTTTTTGTTTTGTTGTTTTCAATTCCTGTTTTCCTCAATGCTGCCCAGGTAAAACAAAAAGGATTTCGTTTTGATACACCCTGGTTAGGTGTCATGTTGTCTGACCTTTCCGAAAAAACGCTAAAGAACATGGAATTAGACAATGGCGTTAAGATTTCTAAAGTATACAAAGATAGTCCTGCAGATAAAGCCGGATTGGAAATTGATGACATCGTTGTTTCATTTGACGGTGAAAAAATTTCAAGCCCAAAAGATTTAAGCCAGCAAGTCAAAATGAAAAAAATAAATGATGCAATCGAACTTGAGTATTTTAGAAATGGTAAAATGAATACGACAAGGGTGACTATTGAAAAACGAAAATCACCACAATTATTTATGCAAAAAAAACCACACATTTTTAAAAGAAAATTTCACCATTCCCAAAATTCCGTTTTTCTCGGCGTAAAAATTGAAGCTTTGACAGACCAATTGCGAAAATATTTCGATGTGTCTGATGGGCTCGGTGTTTTAGTTTCTGAAGTAGTTGAAGATAGCCCTGCTGAAAAAGCAGGAATCAAAGCCGGAGATGTTATTACAAAAGTAGAAGACAGGGAAGTAAAAAATTATAAAGACCTGATTCGTGGGTTGAATTATTTTGACCCTAATGATGAAGTAGAAATATATTTTGTGCGCGATAAAAGCAAAAAATCTGTTGAAGTAATCCTTGCTGAACCTGCAAACAAATTTGAAAAAATGATGTGGATGGATGACAATGATTTTATGCATGATTTTGACATAGATTTGCATGAAATAGAAGAATTCGATGGGAGTGAAATAGAATTAAAATTGGATGAGTTAGATAAAAAAATCAAGATCAGAAAAGAGATTCGAGTTAAAGACGAAGTCTAGTGCATGAGAATTTATATAACCATATTAGTTAGTGTCATTCTAGCTTCACTATTATCAATACTTACCAGAAATATCATCAGGCGTATCAATAAGAAAATATGGAAATTTTCAAAAATTGATACGCTTGTTTTTTATTTACCCTTTGCGGCATTATTCTTTGCAGTCATCTGGTTTTTTGGTAGAATATTTATAATACCTCTATTTATGACTCTCGGTGCTGCCGGTATAATATCCGTTTTTTTATTTGACTTAATGATGTTAATAACTCTGCCTTTTTCCTGGATAATAGATTTCACAAATGTTAGAATACAATCCTTTAAATCGAAACAAAACAAGAAAAAATCTTTCAACCCGGAAAGACGTAAAGTAATTAAAGCCGCTGCTGCCGCACTGCCATTATTTTCAATTGGTGCAACAGGTACAGGATTGGCAAGTTCCTTTCAATCAGTGTGTATCCGAAGAATACCGCTATATTTTGATAATTTACCGGAAGAATTAGATGGATTTAAAATTCTTCATCTCAGTGATATGCATTTAAGCATATATTTTCAATTATCAGATTTGGAAACTGTAGTTGAAAATGCTCTAAAGGAAAAACCGGATATATTTTTGGTAACGGGTGATGTTTCTGATGATTTACGATTATTGCCTGATGCATTAAAATTAATAAACCAGTTGAATACACCACATCATGGATATGTGTCATTGGGTAATCATGAATATTACCGGGGAATCCGGGAATCAATTCAGAAATTTGTAGCCGGCCCGATTCCGTTATTAATTAATAAAGGGGAAATTATTAAAATTGGCAATAGTAATCTGTTTATCGGTGGCGCAGATGACCCTGTTACTTTGAGATCTGATATCACACCCTTCCTTAAGAGAACAGTTGAAATGACAATGCAATCTGCTACAGAAGATTCTTTTAATATTTTAATGTCACACCGTCCTAAAACGCTTGATGTGGTAGAAAACCAGAACATTGATCTCATTTTATCAGGGCATACACATGGCGGTCAGGTTGGTTTTAATGGGCGTAGTTTGTTTGAAGGTATGATTGAAAAAGAACCCTATTTATGGGGAGAATACAAAAAAGGTGAGACCCAGCTATATACTTCATCCGGTATGGGTCACTGGTTCCCTTTCCGGTTTAACTGTCCCCCGGAAGCCCCGCTGATTATTCTTAAAAAATCTAAAGCCTGATATTAATTGGAATAACACCCGAATTAATTTGGGTGTTTAGTCAAGATGAAAAATACTTTTTATAATGTATCCTGCCATATTGGGATTTTCTTTTAACCGCCGCGTGGAATACTCATACCACTGTTCTCCAAACGGCACATAAACCCGCAGCCGATGTCCTGCATTCACAATAATATCCCGCAGTTCTTCTGTCACTCCCAATAACATTTGAAATTCATATTCTTCCTTTTTTAATCCTAATTTATCTATTATAGCAAGTGCGCTCCAGACCAGTTGCTCATCATGAGTAGCGATCCCGACATAACATTTATTCGCTAGCAACTTTTCTAATCCGTAAGAGAAATTATTATTTACAATGTCTCTATCTTTATAAGCCACTTTTTTGGGTTCAATATAAATACCTTTACAAAGTCTTAAATTGGCATTATGTGGAATTAATTTATTTATATCGTCATTATTTCGTCGCATGTATGATTGCAGTACAGTACCGACATTATCGAATTCTTTAAGTAACCGCAAATAAATTTCAATTGTGTCATCTGTACAGGTGTGGTCTTCCATATCTATGCGTACAAAATTATTGTACTTTTTTGCTTTCTGTACTATGGATTTCAGATTATTATAGCAAAATTCTTTATCAAGTTTTAAACCCATATGGGTAGGTTTGACAGAAACATTAGAATCTAATTTTTTTTCATCTATTACTTTTAACAACTCTAAATATTGTCCGGCTGCATTCTCAGCTTCGCTTTTTTCTTTTATCTCTTCCCCTAAAACATCTACTGTTGCCATAATTCCTTTTGCATTTAATTCTTCAATTGCTTTTACTGCGTCTTCAACTTT
>DAOWAQ010000148.1 GCA_030634505.1 Calditrichia bacterium | reverse complement strand
TATGAGAAATGCAGCGGTGGATCATAACATTCCGGTGGGATTCTTTAGTTTGGAAATGTCAGCTGAAGCTCTTGTTTTAAGATTGCTTTGTACTGAATCCAGGGTGAATCAAATGGCTGTCAGGACAGGTAAATTAAGTTCAGAAGATATGAAAAGATTATCAAAATATGTCGGGGTTCTTGATCAGGCGCCAATTTATATAGATGATACACCGGGATTGAATGTTCTTCAATTGCGATCAAAAGCCAGGAGACTTGTAGCTGACAAAAATGTAAAAATGTTTGTTGTGGATTATCTGCAGTTGATGGAAGGTTCTAATGAAGAATCCCGTCAACAGGAAATTACAAAAATTAGTCGTTCTCTGAAGGGGCTCGCAAAAGAACTTGATGTACCTGTAATTGCTTTGTCGCAATTATCCAGAGCAGTCGAAACAAGGGATAAATCAAGAAGACCTCAGCTTTCAGATTTGCGTGAATCCGGTGCTATTGAGCAGGATGCTGATGTGGTATTTTTTGTTTATCGACCTGAATATTATGATATCCAAACATTTGAAGATACTGGTGAAAGTACACACAATAAAAGTGAAATTATAATAGGTAAGCAACGTAACGGTCCTGTAGGTTCAATAAGAATGACATTTTTAAAAGAATATGGAAAATTTGCTGATCTGGCGCCATTCACTGAAGAATCAGCTTTTCCTACAGATGATTTTTAATTATTAATATATCTTAGTTTTATATGCTTAACGAAAAAATAGTTAAAAAATTACACAATCAATTTGATGATAGATTTGAGTCTTTATTAAAAAATATAAATAAATACTCAAAGAAATCAGATATTGATATGATTCGTCATGCTTATAATTTTGGATTAGATGCACATAAAAAACAAAGACGATATTCCGGTGAGCCTTACTTTGATCATTGTTTAAATGTAGCTGAAATACTTGCAGAATTGAAAATGGATAGTACGACGATTACCGCAGGGATTTTGCATGATGTTGTAGAAGATACCGGTGTAGATTTAGAGGAAATTGCAGAAAAGTTTGGTGAGGTAATTGCGAATCTTGTTGATGGCGTTACAAAAATCGGCGAGTTAAAACTAAAAAGCCAAGAACAAAGACAAGCTGAAACCTTTAGAAAAATGCTTGTTTCTATGGCTAGTGATGTTCGTGTTATCATTATTAAGTTCGCGGATAGATTGCATAACATGCGAACATTGGAACATGTACCTGCCAAAAAACGCAGTCGCATTGCGGTTGAAACAAGAGATGTGTATGCACCATTAGCACATCGGTTTGGTATTGCTAAGATTAAAATGGAATTAGAAGATCTTGTACTAAAACATATAGATGAACAATCGTATAATACAATAAATAGAAAAATCAATCAAAGTAGAGAAATAAGAGAAAAATACATAAAAGATATCACCAAACCAATTGAGAAAGACCTTCGAAAAGCCAAAGTAAAATTTAAAATAGTCGGGCGTGCCAAACATTATTATAGTATATATCATAAAATGGTGAAACAAAAAAGACCATTTGAAGATATTTATGATTTATTGGCTATTAGAATTATAGTAAATAAAATTGAAGAATGCTACTATACATTAGGTGTAGTTCATAATTTATATCATCCGATATATGACCGGTTTAAAGATTATATTGCTATGCCCAAGATGAATGGTTATCAGTCTTTGCATACTACAGTAATTGGGCCTGATGGTAAAATGATTGAAATACAAATACGAACAGTAGAAATGCACGAAACAGCAGAAATCGGAATTGCCGCCCATTGGCTTTATAAAGAAGGAACTACAGATGATGAATTAGATACTCACATGGTTTGGATCAGGAAATTACTTGATTCACAAGCAGAGGAAGAAGATCCCTCTGATTTCATGGAGCATTTAAAAATTGACTTATTTCAGGATGAATCATTTATTTTTTCCCCAAAAGGTGATTTGTTTAAACTACCTAATGGTTCTACTCCTATAGACTTTGCCTATGCTATTCATACTGATGTTGGAATGCATTGCATAGGCGCCAAAGTAAACGGAAAAATTGTACCTCTGAAAAGTAAGTTGAAAAGCGGTGATCAGGTTGAAATTATTACATCAGCAAACCAGGAGCCACATCAGGATTGGTTGTCATTTGTAAAAACCGGTAGAGCAAAACAGAGAATTAAAAGATACTTAAAGGAAGTTCAAACACGGCAGATACGGAAATTGGGTGAAGAATTACTCATAAAATTTTTAAAAAAATATGATTTGGATGTTGAATCTGAAGAAGTGAAGAATATTATACCACAGTTTGGCTATGATACAATTGAGCATCTATATTTGAATCTTGGAAAAGGTGAAATAAACACAGAAAGTATTATACATAAGTTGTTTCCAGAAACAATTCCTGAAGAGAAAAAAGATACTTTTTATGAAAAGTACATCAGGCGTGCAAGATCAAAGTCCGGTATATCCGTTCACGGTTTAAACAATATTGCAATTAATTTCGGGCAATGCTGTCAGCCCGTTCCTGGTGACAAAATTATTGGATATATTACCCAGGGAAAGGGAATTACTATTCATAGAATTGATTGTAAGAATATGTTGAATTTAGGACAAAATCCTGATAAAAAAATAGAAGTACAGTGGGAAATTGAAGATGAGCAAGCATTTGAAGTACAAATTTCAATCTTAGCAGAAGACAGAAAGGACTTACTCCACGATATATCATTGGTCATATCGAAAGGCGATACTAATCTTTTAATGGTTGAATTTAAGGTTGAAGATTCACTTGTAAAAGGTAATCTCATTGTTCAGGTTAAAGATTTATATCAATTGACAAAAATTCTAAATAGTATGAGAAAAATTAAAAAAATTATTTCAGTCGAGCGAGTTGAAAAATCTATTGATTAAAATCCTTATTTAGATTCTTTATGAATCTAAAAGTATTCTTGAAATTACAGTAAATATTTCTTAGTTTTTAAATAAAAACAATTAGATTTAATTATAAACCAAAACATTTCCATTTATTTAGGCGAGCGTTTTGGTTTGCTATTTTATAGGTAAATGATTCGAAAGGGGATTTAATTGTGACGCCAGAATATTTTACAAAAGAAGGTTTAGAAAATGCCAAAAAAAAATTACATGATATGAAATATAATAAAAGACCAATTATATCGCAGAAAGTTGCAAGTGCACGGGAACATGGCGATTTGAAGGAAAACGCTGAATATCATGCTGCACGGGAGGAATTGTCTATGATTGAATCAAAAATTCAGGAATTACAGGGTAGATTATCAAGGGCGCGAATAATTTCTGAAGATGAAATTGGTACAGATAGGGTATATATTTTAACCACTGTAAAATTAAAAGATTTAAAATTTGATGATATTCTTGAATATAAGCTGGTATCAGCATCTGAAGCGGATTTTAAAGAAAACAAAATATCAGTTGATTCTCCCATTGGAAAGTCGTTAATAGGTAAAGTAATTGGTGATATAGTAGAAGTTCCCGCGCCGGCAGGTGTTATGCAATATGAAGTATTAGAAATAAATAGATAAATATATTTATGTATTTTGTAAAAAAAATCATAATATTTTTGCAACTTCCGAAGAAAAACACCGTTTTTTAAGATAAATATAAGTATTAAATATCGGAGGTAATATGACGACGGGAAAAGATTTTAAAAGTAAAAAACTTTATCGCTCTCAAAATAATAAAATGATATCAGGTGTTTGTGGCGGTTTAGCAGATTATTTCGAAATTGATCCGACGTTTATAAGACTAATTGTTGTAGCTATTGCTTTGTTTGGAGGTGTTGGTTTACTTGCCTATATTGCAGCAATATTTATAATTCCAAATAATCCTGACCAGTTTCCGTCTGAAAATTCCGATAATCTTATAAAGGACAAGTCTCTCTTCTGGGGAAGTTTATTAATTATTTTTGGTTTATTTTTTCTGATGCGTCAAATGGGACTTTTCTATGGATTTGAGTTCTGGAGGATTCCGTGGCAAATAGTATGGGCAGTCTTTTTAATAATTATTGGATTATATTTACTCTATAACCGAAAGAAAAAAGAAGATAGCGATGGTTTTGAATTGCAGGGTAAAAAACTTTATCGTTCAAGGGAACAGAAAATGATGGCAGGAGTGTGTGGAGGTATTGCTGAATATTTTGAAATGGACGTCTCTGTTATACGGATTTTATGGGCGATAATTACAATTGCTTCGGTGGGATTTGGTATCCTGATTTATATTCTAATGATTATAATTTTCCCTGAAGTACCTGAAGATATTGAAGACAAAGAAGCAAAGGTTTAATTAGGGGAGGGTAAAATGGCAAAACAATCAATAACAGCAATAATACTGATTGCAGTAGGTTTATTATTATTTCTTGAACAAGTAGATCTGTTATATTTATCTAAGGGTGACTATTTGATTTATGGGGCAATTATAGGCGGAATTTTATGGTTTATTAATGGCGTAAACAGAACAGATAAAAAAGGCGTATTTGCCGGATCATTTTTCTTTTCTTTTGGAACAATATTATTGTTAATGAGAAACCATTATTTTATTCAAAGCGACGATTTTGGCTTTGCATCTTTTTTTCTTTGCTTAGCATTAGCGAATTTTGTTTTTGTGTTATTTAAACGCGATAGAATGAATAATATAGTATTTGGTTTGATATTTGGCATTATTGGTGGTGGATTACTTCTATCACATCTTGGTTACTATCCAAGTTGGAGATTCTTTTATCAGGTTGAACAATTCTGGCCTGTAGCAATTATCATTTTCGGATTCATACTTCTTTATAAAGGTTTGAGAAAAAAAGAAGCAATAAATGCTGAGCAACATTAAATATCAATCATAAATAATTAAAAATCAATTATGTACATTTTTGCATGTAATTGATTTTTTTCATAATCTACACTTTTAATTCACTTACTTAATTGATTACGCAAGTGCTTGTTTATTGTCATTGTGAGGTTTTCGCGACCAAACAACCTCATTAATTAGCGCAAATTCGAGATTCTGTCGCTGCGATCAGAATGACAATATGAAAGTTTAGTAATCTGAGCGAAGTCGAAGGGAAAAGCTTAACATCAATAATAAAATGCAAAAAATATGCAGAAATTTGGTTTAATAGGTTATCCTGTATCACACAGTTTTTCTCCAAAGATTCACGAATTGATCTATGAATTAAATGATATCGATGCATCATATTCTTTATTTGAGATCATGCCGGATAAATTTAATCAAAACCCTCTAAATGATATTCCTGATGATTATTGCGGATTTAATGTAACAATCCCTTACAAAACAGATATTATTCCGTTTTTAGATGTTATTGATGAAGAAGCTAAAAAGATCGATGCGGTAAATACGATTAAAAAAATAGATAATAAATGGTTTGGATATAATACTGATGTATATGGATTCTGTTATCCAATACGAGACTATTATAAAAATATAAATACTGCACTGGTAAT
>DAOWAQ010000056.1 GCA_030634505.1 Calditrichia bacterium | reverse complement strand
TTTGAAAGAATAAGAGAAGAAGTTAAAAGGGGGAAAACTGTAAGAGCTTCAATAGAACAAGGTTATTCAAATGCATTTTCTGCAATTATTGATGCAAATGTAACCACTTTTATAGCAGCAGTCGTTTTATACACATTTGGTGCGGGTCCGGTTAGGGGATTCGCTTTGACATTAATGATTGGAATATTGGCGAGTTTATTCACAGCTATAGTTGTTACTAGAATTATTTTTGATCTGTTTCTTGAGAAAAGAACGATTAAGGAATTGAGCATCTAAATACGAAAAAAGGAGTCAACTTTAAAATGCAGTTTTTATCAAATACAAATATAAAATTCGTTGAAAACAGAAAAGCAGGTTACATTTTAAGTGGGATAATCATATTGGCTAGTATTGTATCACTAATTTTGCATAATGGGCCTAAATACAATATTGACTTTACAGGTGGAACTTTAGTCCATCTAAAATTCGAAAAACCTGTCGAAATAGAATCTGTGCGGTCCGCTATTAGTTCTAAAGGTTATGGAGATAGTGAAATAAAACATTTTGGATCAAATAACGATATCTCTATTCGGTCCGGTTTAGAGCGATCTGTGGGAGAGTTATCAACTACATTTGAAAAAATAATAGAGGATGCCTTTCCGGATAATCCCTTTGTTGTGCAAAGAGTAGAAAAAGTTGGACCAAAAATTGGAAAAGAATTAGTTGTAGATACGTTATTAGCAATATTTTGGGCAATGATATTGATTTTGATTTATGTGATGTGGAGATTTGAATTTAAATTTGCATTGGGTGCCATATTGGCTTTGCTTCATGATATTTTAATTACAATTGGAATTTTCTCAATTTTTGAAATTGAAATATCATCAACAACTATTGCAGCTGTTTTAACGATTGTTGGTTATTCATTAAATGACTCAATTGTTGTATTTGATCGGATTCGGGAAAATTTGAAAGTAAAACAAAAAAATGCAGAAGCATTTGTAGAAACTGTAGATCGTAGTTTAAATGAGACTATAAGTAGAACAGTCATTACATCTTTAACTACTTTATTTGTGGTTACTGTCTTATTCTTTTTTGGAGGTGAAGTGCTCAGGTCGTTTGCACTTGCACTGATAATTGGTATTATAGTCGGAACTTATTCTTCACTATTTATTGCCAGTCCTACTGTTGTAGAATTACAATTACGCAAGAGTGTAACAAAATAAGGATATTTTTATGGAATTTACAACAACAGAAAAAAATGGTATTACTGTTTTACATTTAAGTGGAAAAATAATGGGTGGTCCTGAAGCGACAGAAATTAATGAAAAAATTAATCAATTAATTGACAGTAATAATAAAAAGATAGTAATTGATTTAGTGAATGTTGATTGGATGAATAGCTCTGGTTTGGGTATATTGATTGGCGCTGTAACAGTATTAAAAAATAGTGATGGAATTCTTTGTCTTATTAATGTATCAGATAGAATAAAAAATCTTCTTAAAATTACAAAATTAGACACGGTTTTCGAGATTTATGATAATTTTGATGAGGCGGCAGCAGCCATAAAGTAGATTCTCTAATAGTCCTCAAATAATTTTTATAATAATGTAAGTATTAACTTTTAGATTATTTTTAAATTGAAAGGTATAGATGCCCGTTAAAATTATACTCGGTGCTCAATGGGGTGATGAAGGAAAAGGTAAACTAGTTGATGTGGTTGCTTCAGAATCGGACTATGTAATCAGGTATCAGGGTGGTGCAAATGCGGGACATACTGTTTACATTAGCGGTAAGAAATATGTATTACATTTACTACCAAGTGGTATATTAACACCCGGAATAAAATGTATTCTTGGCAACGGAATGGTAATTGATCCGGATGCCTTTTTCGAAGAATTAGAATTTTTAGATAAAAATGAAATTGATTATAAAAATAGAATTTTTATTTCTGATCGTGCCCACATAATTTTTCCTTACCATAAGATAATAGATCAACATTCAGAAAAAAGCCTAAATAATCATAAGATAGGAACTACCGGACGCGGTATTGGTCCGGCGTATGTGGATAAATTTAATAGAAAAGGAATTCGAGTAGCTGAATTATTTAGTGATGATATTTTAAAATTACGATTAGAAAAAAATATAAATTATTTCAACAAAATTCTCGTCGAGCAATATTTTCAACAACCATTAAAATTTGAAGATATATTAGAAAAAACTAAAATTATTGCAAAACAGCTTGAACCCTTTGTTGTCGATAGCAGTAAGATTGTATTTGACGCCTGGAAAGCAAAAAAATCGCTTTTATTAGAAGGTGCACAGGGATCTTTGTTAGATATCGATTTTGGAACATATCCGTATGTGACCTCCTCTAATCCCATATCAGGCGGAGCTTCTAGTGGATCGGGCTTACCGCCAACAGCGATTGAAGAAGTTGTCGGGGTAATGAAAGCCTATATAACAAGGGTGGGAGAAGGCCCGTTCCCTACAGAAGAAAATAATAAAATAGGTGAAAAACTGCGTGAAGAAGGAAATGAATTTGGTGCAACGACCGGAAGGCCCCGAAGATGTGGATGGTTTGATGCTATTGCCGCTCAATATTCAGTTAGAATTAACGGGTTGACCTCCTTTGCGCTTACAAAACTTGATGTTCTAGATACATTTGATGAAATCAAAATTTGTACATCTTACGAATATAATGGTAAAAGTATAGATAATTTCCCGGCTTCTCTACATGTGCTAACACAATGCAAGCCTATATATAAATCGTTTCCCGGCTGGAAAGAAAATATATCAGAAATAAAAAATATTATAGATCTTCCTCAGAATACTAAAAATTATATACTTGCTATTGAAAATTATTGTGGGATACCCGCGAAGTATATTTCAGTAGGTGTAAATAGAAGACAAATAATTCGTCAATAGAAGTGTAATAGTTTATTAATTTTAACTTTGAATTCATGCGAGCTTTTAGCACAACAATATTAATCAGTACAATATTTTTTGTAAATATTTTGTTTGGAAACAAAGTAAGTATATTATTTACAGCCAATATCAATGCTACATACCAAAATTGCAACTGTGGCTCAAATCCATTAGGGGGAATTGATCGAATAAAAACTTACATTGATGATTTCCGCAAAAATAATATCAATACTATTGTGATTGATGGTGGAAATATTTGTAATTCGTATCCTTTTATAGAACTAAATAACGCAGTATATAAATCATTGTCACTTTTAAATTATGATTTACTTGCACCAGGTGTCCATTTATTTTTTGAAAATAAAAATTTATATAATCAATATTCCACTAAATATTATACAGATATAATAAATTCGAATAGTAATTTAAACTTAAACAAATCAAAAGATTTTATAATTGATAATGTAAAAATCAGGTTTTTTGGTTATATTTCTCCTGATTTATTTAAATATAGTGCAAAACCTGATTGGTTAATTCTAAATGAAGATTTAGTCGAATATGAATATATTTTAGATGGAATTAATGTACTTTTATATAATGGATATTTACAAAATGCACAAAAATTAATAAAAATATACAAAAATTTTGATTTATTATTATTGTCTTCTGATCAACAGGAAGGAATATGGAAAACCGGCAGTTCAGTAATAGTTGGTGGAGGACACGATGCCGAATCTATAGCAGTGATTGAGATATTAGTAGAGGGCAAATCGGCATCATACAATGTAAATTATGTAAAAATGGATAATTCGATAACTTCCGACAAAAGTATATTAAAATTATTTCAAAATATTAATATAAAGTCAGAAACTGAAAAAGAAGAATTTTAATGAAACTCACGATTCAAATTGCCATTAATAAATTAATAGAAGGTAAAAGTCTTACCCGTTCAGAGAGTCGCAAAATTATGACACTCATAATGCAGGGTAAAACTACGGATGCACAAATATCTGCCTATTTGGTTGCTATGAGAATGAAAGGCGAAACAGTCGAAGAAGTTACAGGTGCCGCAGAAGCTGTTACTCAACAATCAAAAAAAATTAAAACACAATTTGCAAATATAGTTGATACATGTGGAACCGGTGGTGATTCACTTAATACTTTTAACATTTCCACAACGGCGGCATTTATTGCAGCGGGTGCAGGAGTTGCGGTTGCGAAACATGGTTACCGTTCTGTATCCAGTAAATGTGGAAGTGCAGATGTATTATCAAAACTGGGCGTGAAAGTGGAATTATTGCCGGAACAAGTAGAAAAATGCCTATATGAAATAGGTATTGCATTTATATTTGCACCGAAATACCAGGCTTCAGCTGCTTATACTTTAGGGCCAAGGAGTGAAATTGGTGCTAGAACAATATTCAATATATTAGGTCCTTTAACAAATCCGGCGCGTACAAAAAGACAACTAATTGGAGTATATGATGAGAAATTACTTCGATTAGTGGTTGAAGTATTGAAAGAATTGGGCGCTATTCAGGTGATGGCTGTACATGGTAAAGAGGGCATTGATGAAATTTCCATAAGCGTCCCGACAAAAATTGTAGAGTTAGTCAATGGCACTATTTATGAGTATGAAGTTAAGCCGGAAAATTTTCAAATGTTATCTGCTCCGCTAAATACAATTCAAAGTAAAACATGTGCAACAAATAAAAAATATTTATTAAATGCTCTAAAAGGCAAAGATTCACCTGCTTTAAATATTGCATTGTTAAATGCTGGGGCGGCGATTAAAGTAAGTGGAAAGGTTGATTCATTATATGAAGGTATCAAATTAGCCAAAGAATCTGTACAGAATGGTTCAGCATTAAATAAACTTGAAAAATTAATCGAATATACAAATTCTGTTAAATAAATATATAGAAATAATGAAGGTTGTAAATTTATTTAAAAATTTAAATGGCAGACAAAAAAGTATTATTATTTTATTGTTAATTTTACCTTTTTTTATATGTGACTTAATAAATTATTGTACAATTCCGGATTTAAATGGTGATTTGATTAATACAGTTACAGTAGAAATCCCAAAAGGTTCAACATTGCAAACAATTGCGGATACTCTTAAAAATAAAGGGCTCATTGAAGATATAGAACTTTTTAAAATCTGGATAATGTCATTGGGAAAAGAAAAGGAAATAAAAGCAGGGCATTTCGAAATACCGGTAGGATTAAATTATGCGCAGCTTGCTAAATATTTATCGCAAGCAAAAGTAAAACAAATAAAAGTTACTTTATTAGAAGGATGGTCCAATGAAGATATTGCACTAAAACTGCAGGATGAACTGGGTATCAATAAAAAAGTTTTTATAAAATTAACTGAAGATTCTGTTTTCATAAGTCAATTTGGGATTAATAAATATAGTTTAGAAGGCTATCTTCTTCCTGATACATATTACTTTTATTGGGGGATGTCTGAAAAAACGATCATTGAGATTCTTTTTAACAGTTGTTTATCGAAATTTGATTCCACCGCTCGGATACAAATGGATAAATTAAAAATGAATCAACACCAAATTCTAACTTTAGCATCAATTATTGAAGGCGAAGCAATTTTAGATGATGAAAGAAGTAAAATTGCATCAGTTTATTATAATCGCTTAAATCGAAATATAAAATTGCAAGCTGATCCCACCATTCAGTATATTTTGCAAGGTCCACCGAGGCGTTTATTATACAAAGATTTGGAAATTGATTCTCCATATAATACATATAAATATTATGGATTACCACCAGGTCCAATTAACAATCCTGGTAAAAGTTCAATTAATGCTGCGATTTATCCTGAAATAACGAATTTTATATTTTTTGTAGCAACTGGAGACGGTGGGCATGCATTTTCAAAAAATGCTGCCGAACATGCCAGGGCGAAAGCAAAATTTAACAGGATACGCAGAGAAGTTAGAAAAAGAAAAAAAATAGAAAATTGAGAAATTAGAATGGATGTAGATTTGAAACAACTTAACGAACAGCAAAAAAAGGCTGCAAGTAGTAAAAGTGATAAAATATTGATATTAGCTGGCGCTGGGAGTGGTAAGACCAGTACACTTACTCATAGAATTGCCTATTTAATCAAAAATGAAAAAGTAAAACCGGCAAATATACTGGCAGTGACATTCACCAACAAAGCTGCCAAAGAAATGAAAGAGCGACTTTTAAATTTATTAAAATCCAACCTTGATAACATGTGGAATGGTACATTCCATTCCATATTTGCACGCATAATTAGAATTGAAGCAACCAATCTGGGTATTAGTTCTGATTTTACGATATATGATTCGGATGATCAGGTAAGGGCTCTTAAAAAGGTAATGAGTAATTTAAACATACCTCAGCAACTACATTTACCAAATAGATTCCAAAGTAGAATTAGCCGTGCAAAAAATAATTTTCAGTTTCCTGATGATTTGGATAATAATTCGATAGATAGTTTTGAAGAATTATTACCTGATGTATATAGAGAATATCAATCATATTTGGGTAAAAATAATGCTTTGGATTTTGACGACTTGCTCCTTAAACCGATAGAATTATTTCAAAATAATCCAAAAATTTTAGAAAAATATAGAAGTAAATTTAAACATATTTTTATCGATGAATATCAAGATACAAATAAAGCACAATATCTGGTTATCAAAATGCTTGTTGGTGACAAAGGTAGAATTTGTGTAGTTGGAGATGAAGATCAATCCATTTATAAATGGCGTGGGGCTGATATTAATAATATTCTTAATTTTCCTAAAGAATATCCAGAGTCTGAATTATACAGACTAGAAGAAAATTATAGATCAAATAGTAATATTTTAAAAGGCGCAAATTCTCTTGTTTCTAATAATACTGAACGAATTGGAAAAAACCTTTGGACAAAAAAAGATGATGGCGATAAAATAATGCTTATGGAAACAGAAGACGAAATGGATGAAGCAAAAAGTATTTTAGAACAAATTCACCATCAAATGTTTACTAAAAAACGCTCATTCAAGGATATTGCTATTCTTTACAGAACAAATGCTCAAAGCAGGGTAATTGAAGATGAACTGCGTAGAAATGCAATCTCTTATTCTATAATCAGCGGAACAAAATTTTATGATCGTAAAGAAGTAAAAGATATTTTGGCATATTTGAAAGTTATATGTAATACCAGGGATGCTGTAAATTTAAAGAGAATCATCAACTTTCCTTTAAGGGGAATAGGTGAAACTACAGTTGGAAAGATCGAAAAATATGCAGAAAGCTTAGATACAACACTGTTTGATGCACTAGGGCATGTTAGGGAAATTCCAAGCATTTCAGCAGGAATGGCAAATAGGGTAGTTGAATTTTATGAATTAATGCAAAAATACCGCGCATTAAAAGATGAAATATCAGCGTCAGAATTAACTTCCACTTTGGCTACTGAATCAGGTATTATAAATTATTTAAAAACTGAATATGATCAATTAGAGAGTGAAAGTAGAATAGATAATGTATATGAATTATTTAATACGATAGAAAGTTTTGTCGCCGAACGACAAAGCAGCAAGAATTCAGATACTCTTAATGCTTTTTTAGAGAATGTAGCTTTAATGTCAGATATTGATGCGCTTAATGAAGAAAATAATTCAATAACTCTTATGACCTTACATGCTTCCAAAGGTCTGGAATTTCCGGTTGTTTTTATCACAGGATTAGAAATGGACCTCTTTCCATTACAAAGGAATTCAGCTGATACTTCAGAATTGGAAGAAGAGCGTAGGTTGCTTTATGTAGGAATGACCAGAGCAGAAGAGAATCTTTATCTTAGCTACGCCAAAAGAAGAAGAAAATATAACACCTATGTTTCATCGGTTCCATCATTATTTATTGATGAAATATCGATGGAATTTATGGAACTAAAAGCATCTAAACTTTCCAGCACACGAACTATAAAATCAAGAAAACAGTCTCGTAGAAAAAAAATGCTATCTTATTTCAGCGATAATGGAGAATCGCAAGAAAATGAAGTCAGTTTTAATGTCGGAAATTTAGTATATCATGAAACCTTTGGTAAAGGTAAAGTTACCAATGTTGAGGGGAATGGGGATAAAGCAAAAATCTCGGTTCTATTCGAAGGAAATGTTTTAAAAAAACTGATTGCTCAGTATGCAAATCTAACCCCACTTGAGGTTACTGATTGAAATGAAAAAGTTATTTTTTAGTGTTTGTATTTTATTAATATTTGTAACATTATGTTATTCTCAAAATTATTCAGAAAGTGATGATTTTTCTTACGCTCTTAAATTATATGAAGAAAAATTTTACGACCTTTCTGCCCAACAATTCATAAGGTTTGCGAACAATCATCCCGGCAGTTCTAATTTAGATGAAGCAGGATTTTATGCAGGTATGTCGCTGTATAACCTTGGCGATTATAAAAATGCGAGAATTGAATTCCAATCAGTTGCTGTAAATTTTCCTAAGAGTAAGCGTGCATCAGAAAGTTGGTATATGAGTGCTGAAAGTTATGAAAAATCCAATAATTTTCTCGATGCTGCAAAATCTTATGAAACAGTTAAAACATTATACTCATCAAGTCCTAAGGCACCTAATGCAGCATTAAATGCCGGTAATATCTATCTCTTCTTAAATAATTATGAAAAAGCAGATCAACTTTTTTCACTAATACAAGATAGGTATGTAGAAAGCGCAGCTTATTATCTTTCACTAGTATCCCATGGCAAATTGTATTTAAGTAGCGGAAAAATTAGTAAAGCAAAAGAAAAATTTAACAAAATTCTTCAAAGTGATGCTAACAAAGATATAAAAGCTCAAACAAATTTTCTACTGGGAGAACTATCCGAACAACAAGGGTATGTTAAAGATGCAGAATATTATTTTACAATTGTTCGGAAATCATATGACAGAAGTGAAGAATATATATATGCTTGTTTAAGATTGGCAAAAATCAAAATTCAGAATGGTAAATTTAATGAAGCAAAACAAATTTTGAATGATGGTCTTGGCCGTGATCCGCAAAAAGAAACAGAAAATGAAATGAATGAATTATTAGGTGACGCTCATTTTTTGGATAAAAAATTTGCCTTAGCGCAGAAATCATATGAAAAAAGTATGCATAACTCAAAAGGATCTGAAAAGAATAAAAGGCAATTAAAAAATGCTATTGCCTGGTATAATCAAAATAATATAGTAAATGCTATATCTCTTTTAGAAGATCAGTTAACTAAATTACCCGATTCTTTAGATATATATTTGTCACTTTCTTTGGATTTATATTATAAGTGGCTTGAGGAAAATAATAATTATAACAAAGCAACTAACAAGCTAAATGATCTAAAATTGACGCCTCATTTTTCCAGTCATTTTAGAAATAAATTGATCAATTTTTTAGAATTAAATAATATGTGGACCGGAGTTGTACGAGAACTTGAAC
>DAOWAQ010000127.1 GCA_030634505.1 Calditrichia bacterium | reverse complement strand
ATTATGGCTCACTGGGAAAGTGGTGACGATCTTTCAAAAGTAGACAGTTCTAATATTATGATGTTAGATTTGTCTTCCGTTTATCCATATACTTCCTTTTATGGACTGGCCGGTTATGGAGATTATGATCAGGATGGATTACCGAATCTATACTTTGCCGGCAGCCGTGGTTATTATATAACTACAGCCGAATTTCAGGGCGGTGATAAAACAGATAGTCTTAACTGGACCTACGAGGTGCTTTACACAGGTGACGAACTTGATTCAAAAATCTATAGTGGACTTACTATTACAGACTCTCTCGGAACAATGGATACTGTTTTTGCTTTGCAAAGAGATACTGAAGGTACTATTGGATTCAAAATTTCAGCAAAAAATTCCGATTTTGACAACGACGGTTATGAAGACATTATTATGCCAACCCAAACTTGGCTGGATAGTATTGCTGTAACCAAATATACCTGGGATGGAGCAATTTGGGATACTACCGAATACAAATTACTCGAGCCTAATAGAATATCCATACGCATGTTGGAATCTGATGTGATAGCAGGTTTTAAATCAAAAGATATAACAGTTATTACACCTAACGACTATGTTTTAAAACAAAACTATCCTAATCCATTTAACCCAGAGACTAACATTGAATTTTATTTACCGATTAATAAACAAATCAGTTTAGTCGTTTACAATGCTTTGGGACAGAAAATAAAGACTCTTATAAATAATGAAAAATACACCGAAGGTTCACATATGGTTACTTGGGATGCTACAAACCAAGCAGGCAATAAAGTGGCAACTGGTGTTTATATCTATAGCTTGAGATTTGGAAATTTTGAAAAGAATATGAGAATGATGTTGATTAAATAAAATCATTTAAATATTTAACTAAAAAGCCTGTCTAATAAAAAGACAGGCTTTTTTTTAATTAAAAAAATTTGTTTCCAATATATCGGATTTAGTTTATAAATTTATTGACTATAATATCTTAAAATTATTTCTTTTCCATCAAAAACTGCATAACTAAAATGCACAAGCCAATCACCTAAATTTATATATTTTTTCCCCTTTTCATTTATTTCCAATGGATTGTGCCTATGCCCCATTAATACATAATCATATCCTTCTTCAAATTTTCCGCGGGCAAACTCGATATAATCATCATTGTCATTCAAATCAATTCTATCTGTATAATGCCTGCTTGAACCAGAAATGAATCTGGCAAAAGGTATTCCAATATCAGGATGCAGCCATCTGTAAATTTTTAGATTAGTTTTATTCCTAAGAATTTTTTTCATGAATCGGTATCCCGAATCTTTTTTTGCAATACCATCACCATGATAAAGGTAAAACTTTTTTCCGTCAATCGTTCCCGACCAATCATTTTCATGAATTATTATCCCCATTTCTGTTGAAAAAAAATCGCCCAACCAAAAATCGTGATTCCCGGTAAAATAATGTACTTCAATGTTCTTTTCTTGAAATTTTTTTAATTGGTGCAAAACGGAAAAATATCTTTTAGGGATCACATATTTGTATTCAAACCAAAAATCGAATAAATCACCAACAATGAATATTTTTTGAGCTTTGTTCTCAATTTCCTTAAGAAAATTTAGAAATTTAGAAACTCTTCCTTCTTCCTCTTTCTCAGATTTGGCTCCAAGATGAATATCAGAAATAAAATAAATCAAGGACATTTTTATACTGTTTAATGTTTAGGATTTTAAAATTACAATAATTCTTCCATTAACATACAAGGAGTGTTGGAGAATTTAATTCAGTCATAAAAACTTATATGTTAATAAACTTGTCTGGTAATTTTCTTTATAACTTTATGGAAATTTTTAAGGCAAACTAAGTATAATATTTTTAAATTGCAACAATCGTAAATTCCGATTCTAACTCAATTTCTAAAATGGAATTATTACCAAATAGCTTTCGTTTAAACAACACAAATAACAATAATAATTAGTAAAATGCATACACATACTTAATATAGGATGTTATTTTGTCAAAAGTATTAGTTCTCCTTTCACCTGGTTTTGAAGAAATTGAAGCGGTAACCATTATTGATATTTTACGGCGTGGTGAAATTGAAGTTGTAGTTACCGGATTAGAAAAAGAAACGGTTACCGGGTCTCATAGCATTTCAATTAATTGTGATGTTTTTTATAAAGATGTAAATATTAATTATTTTGATTTTCTAATTTTGCCTGGAGGTCAGCCCGGCACGAATAATATGAAGGAAAATCCAGTGGTACTCAAATGGTCGCAAAAATTTGATAAAGAAAAAAAGTTGATCGGAGCAATTTGTGCTGCCCCAACTGTTTTAAAGAAAGCAAATATTATTGACAAAGTTAAAGTAACAAGCTATCCTTCAGAAAAAGATAACTTTGAAAGTGATTATTATTCTGAACAAAATGTGGTAAAAGACAAGAATATTATTACCAGCAGAGGAGTCGGTACTGCAATAGATTTTGCGTTAGAGTTGGTAAATATTATTAAAGGTAAAAACGTAAGAGATAATTTGGCAACTAAAATCATTTGGGAAATGTAAAACGAAGATTGTAGATTGAAAAACAATTCTTCTTCTGTTTATGCGCTTTTTTTTCGTTTATTACTTGTTGCTAATCTTTTAGTTTAACTTTCTTTGATCAAATTAATATTTACTCTTTTTCTTCAATTTTCAATTCTAGGAGCATCCCATAGAATTTCCACAGTTAAAGCACCTGTAACAGGTTCCATTCCGTACTGTAATATTACCACATTTATCACAGGGTGGCGCATCACTATCTATCGATACCTGATCCGTTGAATTATTCTGTTTTATCTTTTTTAACTCATTTTTTTCTTCAGCATCTTTTGCAAGATTGGGGGATGTATCGTCCGCAATCCCGTTATCAGACACCTGGATAATATCAGTTCGTCCCAAATAATCCATTGCTAATATACGAAATACGAAATCCAAAACAGATGTGGTATTGCGAACATTGGGATGATCAGTAAAACCTGATGGATCAAATTTGGTAAAAATAAATTTATTAACAAATTTTTCAAGTGGTACACCATATTGAAGACCAAGACTAACGGCAACAGCAAAACAGTTTAACAGGCTTTTGTAGGAAGCCCCTGCTTTAAACATATCGATAAAAATTTCCCCAATTTTCCCGCTCTTATATTCTCCGGTTCGGAAAAAGATTTTTTGACCACCAATATTAGCAGAATAAGTCGCTCCGTTTCTTTTTTGCGGTAAACTTACTTTTTCGCCGCGCTGTATTACTCCCTCCAGGGCTTTCATCATAATCGCTTCTGTATCATAAATAATTTCTTTTTCCGATTTTTTTGATTTTTTCTGTCCTGTGTTTAGTGGTTGAGAACCCTTGGAACGATCCCTGTACATGGCTATTGATTTTAAACCCAGTTTCCATCCCTGCATATAAATTTCTTGTATATCATCGACTGTACTTTCGTGAGGAAGATTAACAGTTTTTGAAATAGCACCACTCAAAAATGGTTGAGCTGCGGCCATCATTTTGACATGTCCCATTGGTGCAATAAATCGCTGCCCATGACCACATTTATTTGCTGTATCAAATACCGGATAATGTTCTTCATTTAAATGGGGTGCACCTTCTATTGTTTCATGACCATTAATAAAGTTCATGGCTTCATCAATCTGTTCTTTCGTTAGGCCTCTGCTTTTAAGCTCATCAGGATTAATATGCTTTGTATCCTCATTTAATGTTCTTGTAGACTGAATATCACTTTCAGCTTCATTAATTTCTTTTTCATTGAAACCCAACTTTTCAAGAGCTTCAGGATTAATGTTTGGAGCATGTTCGAGAGAATCACGTCCCAATGTATACGAGATTATGTCCAATATTTCATCACTTGAGTAATCCAAATTTTTCAGTGCTCTGGGAATTGACTGGTTGATAATTTTGAATGTACCGCCTCCGGCTAATTTTTTCCGCTTAACCAGAGCAAAATCTGGTTCGACACCTGTTGTATCGCAATCCATCAACAATCCAATTGTTCCGGTTGGCGCTAATACAGTCGCCTGTGCATTTCGATATCCATGTTTTTCACCCAGATCAATCGCTTCATTCCAATCATCCCGTGCTGCATCTAGCAAATAATCAGGACAATATTCTGAATCTATATCATCGAGGGCTGCTCTATGTTGATTCATTACTTCCAACATAGGTTCCCTGTTATTGGAAAAACCATTATAAGCACCTTTTACCTGTGCTAATTCAGCAGAAACTTTGTATGCATGTCCCGTCATGATAGCTGTAAGTGCTCCTGCAATACCACGCGCCTCTTCACTATCATATGGAATTCCCTGAACCATCAATAAAGTTCCTAAATTAGCATAACCCAATCCAAGTGGTCTGTAATCATGACTGTTGAGCGTAATTTTTTCTGTTGGATAAGATGCCAGATCAACAATTATTTCCTGAGCAATAAATAAAATTTTACATGTATGTCTATAAGCTTCAACATCAAAATTTCCATCTTCATCAAGATATTTGAGCAAATTCACAGAGGACAAATTACATGCAGAGTCATTTAAAAACATATATTCTGAACACGGATTGCTGGCAACAATTGAATCCGTATTTTTGCAAGTATGCCAGTGATTAATTATATCGTGATACTGCATACCAGGGTCTGCTGTTGCCCAAGCCGCTTTGCAAATCTCATCCATGATTTCTCTGGCTTTATACGTTTTTGCAACCTCTCCGGATTTACGATAAAGCGTATTCCAATCTGTATCTCCTTCAACAGCTTTCATAAAGTCATCAGTGACACGTACCGAATTATTGGAATTCTGACCTGACACCGTTCTGTATGCTTCACCATTAAAATCACGCGGATATCCTGCTTCAATTAAAGCAATCGCCTTTTTCTCTTCCTCAACCTTCCAATGAATAAATTCCATGATTTCAGGATGATCAACATCCAGGATGACCATTTTTGCTGCACGGCGTGTCGTACCGCCTGATTTAGTAGCTGCAGCACCTTTATCCAAAACTTCCAAAAATGAAAGTAATCCGGATGATGTTCCGCCACCACTCAGTTTTTCTTCCTTGCTGCGTAACACGGAAAAATTAGTTCCTGTGCCCGATCCGAATTTAAACAGCTTAGCTTCAGTTTTTACAAGTTCAAAAATAGACATTAAATCATCATTAAGACCGTTAATAAAACAAGCTGAACCCTGTGGATTTGAAAACGCATCTTTTGTCTGCTTTATAGTATTAGATTCTGGATCCCAGTAATAATTACCCCCGTCTCCCTTTATATTATATTGGTGGTATAACCCAACATTAAACCAAACTGGAGAATTAAATGCCCCTTTTTGAGTCACTAATATATGAGATAATTCTGATTCAAAAATATCCGCTTCTTCTTTTGACTGAAAATATTTTTGTTCTTCTCCATAAAATCTGATAGTATTTGATATTCTATGTATTACTTTTTTTAATGAATCTTCATTGCCAGTTTCAGGAACTCCGGCTCGGCGGCAGTATTTTGATGCTAAAATATCAGTCGCAAGCTGTGACCACGTTTTAGGAACCTCTACATTCTTCATTTCAAAAACAATTTTCCTTGAAGTTTCTTCAATTCGGGAAGTTCGTCTTTCATATTCAATAACATCAAGAGGGTTGATATTCTGTTTTGTAAATTTCCTTTTTAATTTTAAAGGACTTTCTTTTTTCGAATCCGTTTTGACAGGATGATCTAATTCATCCATAACTTCATTTGGAAACTCTGGTTCTGAAAATAAATCTCTCGTTATCGGATTATTAGACATACCTTACCCTCAATATTTAAGACTCTTTAATGTTTTATATTAACCGAATATTTATTTCGTAATGACCGATTTTTTAACAGATATGTTCGCCGATTTATTCCAAAATGAATAAAAACGACAGATTGAATATACGAAAAATATTTCAGAATGCTAACTTTTTTTACTGATTTTTTTTATTTTTTTTAAAAAAGCATATTTGCTTGTAAATATTGAAGTTAAGGTCTTTATAATTCTGTGGGTTTAGCAGTGTTTTT
>DAOWAQ010000392.1 GCA_030634505.1 Calditrichia bacterium | reverse complement strand
GCATTGAGTAAAAATGGCATTAAGAATATTCAATAAATATTGGTGGATTGCAAAACGTCTTAGGACAAATCAACTTCAAAGAAAAACCTCTGAAGAATTAAGTTTTTCCGAATCTGATTTGTTTAATACAGATATAAGACAAAGGGGCGGTGATTATTTTTTGGGATATTATTCTACTGATGGTATTAATTTGGCGTTAAAAAAGTATGGAGTCTTTTCTTTATTAGAAAAAAGAGATTTTAAAAACATCAGCACAAAAGTTGATACATCTGATATTTATAAACACAAATTATCCATATATTATGAACGCAGAGATGCAGACCACCTTTTGATTGAAGTAGTACTAAGAAAAGAATTTATTACCATAAATATGCCGTTTGATAATGAATTACAGAATAAAAAATTTGAAGTATTGACCATCGATTGGTTATGTATGCAAAATCCACAAATCAAATTTGATTCAAAAAGACCTCAATTACCCGGACAAAAATTTCCGGGATTAGGTTTTTCAAGGGTTGCGGTTGAATTGCTTATGAACATGAATTGGCGTTTAAATTTGGCAGGATTAATAAATACACCGGAACATTATCATAATGCAAAATTCTATTCTAAAATATTTCGATATGTCAATCCCGATACACAGGCTAAGTTTTTAGCTTTATTGAGAGATTTGAAACACATATCTATTGATAAACTTACCTGGGCAATTGAATGGGGATGTGTTAATGACAAAACATCCAATCAACCCTTTGTTTGGATTGTAGACAAGCAAATCGTTCCAATGGATGTTCGATTAAAAAAAATAATTCAGGGTAATGAATATTCTAAATATGTAAATAAACAAAAGAAAACATACAGTTTTGAATTTAATGAAGAATTATATGAACAAAATAAAAGAAAAAAAGCCCAAAAGGAAATGGAGAATATAATATGAAACTTAAGGCAACACAATTACGCAAAGGTATGATAATAGAATTTAATAATGATTTATATCAACTTACTAACGTAATGCATATAACTCCTGGCAAAGGACAAGCTGCAGTACAAACAAAAATGAAGAATATCAAGACCGGAAATAAGGCGGAAAATAGATTCCGAAGTGATGAAACAGCTACGAAGGCATCATTGGATACCAAACAAATGGAATTTTTGTATCAGGATGGCGATGAATATTATTTTATGGATACAGAAACCTATGACCAAATTCCGATAAACAGTGAAATGCTTGGGGATGATATGCTATATTTACTTCCAAATACAAAGGTGAATATTAATTTTTATCAGAATCAACCCATAGGTATTGAATTACCCGGAACAGTTATTTTAAAAGTAACAGAAACGGATCCAACACTAAAAACCGCCACTGTGACATCTTCTTATAAACCGGCTGTACTGGAAACCGGTTTAAAAACCCAGGTACCGCCGTTTATTTCCGAAGGTGAATCAATAAAAGTAGATACAAGCGATGGCAAGTATTTGGAAAGGGCCAAATAAGACAAATTTAATATTATCATTTTTTTAATTTTATATTAGATTGTCCTAAGAAATTAAATTAACATTTCAGACTTTATTTGTCTGAATTCACTTCTCTGCTTGACTGAAAATTATAAAAATACTATTGGCAATTATGGGGCGTAAATTGAGCAAAATGAAATGGTTAATTCATTTATATTGCTAATATGCCGATAATTTTTAAGAATGTCGAATTAGTTTCGAAAGGTGAACGGAAGTTAATTTTTCTGTAATTGTTTAATAGTGATGAATAAAAAACAATTCATATTTTCAAATTTATTTATAATACTCATATTTGTTGTTTCATATTTCATATACCCTGAATACAAGAAAAAGAATGATCTGGATGGACTAAAATATAGGTCCAAACAGTATTCGGCCCAAATTGAAAATTATGCCCGGGATGCATTGGAAAGAAATAATATTGATAAATTTTATGAAACTTATTTGTCGATAATAAATTCTGCCAATATAAAGTATTTAATAATTGAAAATGAAAATCAAGAGAAATTATTTCAATTTAATAGTAACTATAAACAATCTTTAAATCTGCAAGTAAAATCTGAATTAGATCCAGTTATTCTAGACAGTACCATCCATGTCAGAACTTCAATATTTGCCGAAAATGATTCTTTAATGGCTGAACTTTCGGTTGGCTTTGATGTTTATCATGTCTATAAAGAATTTATGACATTACGTATAATTGCTGTTGGCATTACAATTCTCTTATTTATCCTGCTATTCTTCCTCGTATTCTATTTTAACAACAAGATAAAATCTGAAAAAAAAGAAAAACAAATAAGCATAGAAAAAGTTGTAAAAGCTACCAAAACTGCAAAAAATATTCAAAATGATAGTTCCCTTATTTTTGCTGAAGATTTGAAACAACTTACAAAAAATTTAACATTATTAATTAATGAATTTAATCTTAAAAATAAAGCAGAAGAAAAATCTCTTAAGAATGTAGAATTAAATAGTTTGAATAATAAACTGGAATTCGAATTTATAGCAAAATTATATAAAGTTTCTAATAATTATCAAAAGATTTCTAACATTCCGGATATATTAAATCAAATTTGTCGCGATGTCTGTGAAGAATTTATGTATGATGTGTCATTATTAATTACATGGGAAAAAGATTCTCTTATCATGTTTGAATCATATTTCCGCGGCATGCCATCATTTCAGGAAAAATTCAATAAAAAATGTAAAAATTTGCCAATAAAAACATCTGAAGACATTTATGAAATTTACAGAAATAAGGAACCAATTTTTACTCATCAATTTCCGTATTGTG
>DAOWAQ010000291.1 GCA_030634505.1 Calditrichia bacterium | reverse complement strand
ACATACGTTATCCACCATTGCCTATAGGTTCCAAAAATCTGGCAAAAGTGCCAATCAAGATTTTGGGACTTTTCGGGAAGATGAAAATAGTAGAACAGCAGTTGAAATTATAAATCATATTTTTGATATTATAAATAAGACAAAAGTGTTTATCAAAGATGATCGCTTTGACAAAAGTTTACCAATTCAACTTGATTTCAAGTCAGAAATTGATAGATTTCATAATACACTGGAAGAATTGGATTTTTTGTTATCAGAAACGGAACTTGAGATTGATTATAGTAAAAAGCTTATACAGGGGCCACTTTCAGATGTGCTTAGCCATATCGGTCAGATTGCATTGATGAGCGGACTTGATGGAAATAAGATAAAAGGAGAAAATTTTTCTTCAGCAAAAATAATTACTGGAAATACATCATCTAATCAAAATTAAAACAAAATTGAATAAACAGTCATCACGTTTAAAAAGACCTCTTTATCCTATGCCGGAAGATGTTCTGAGTGCACTTGAAAATAAGGGTTTATTGGATAAATATTATGTACGCCCGCCTTTTCAGCGTAATGATTACATAAGCTGGATTACGCGTGCCAAACATGAAGAAACCCGCCAAAAAAGTCTTCAACAAATGATTGATGAAATTAAAGATGGTGGTCTCTACATGAAAATGAAATATAACCCAAAACGAAAAATAGAGTAAAATTATTGTGGAAAAGAATTTACAAAAATTTATTGAAGAACATGAAAAAAAAGTTGTTTCATTAAGTGAAAATGCGGCATTGGCATATTTTAATGCTTCGATTTCCGGAAAGCCTGAGGATTATCAAAAAGCGGCAGCATTGGAATTACAATTAAATAAAATATATGCCAATAAAGAAGAATTTGCAGAACTTGAACAAATCAAAGAATCCAAGTCGGTAAAAAATCCACTATTAAAAAGACAATTAGATATTTTATATAATGATTATTTAGGGAAGCAGATTGATGAAGAACTACTGGAAGAAATTGTTCAACTTCAGACAAAAAATGAAAATATTTATGCCACACATCGTATAAAACAAAATGGAAAGTCATTCACCGATAACCAGGTTGATGAAATCTTAAAAACTTCAAAGGATAGTGAGGAATTAAAAAACTTTTGGATTGCCAGCAAAGAAATTGGGAAAATAGTTGAATCGGATATTTTAAAACTTGTCGATCTACGAAATCAAAGTGCACAACAATTAAATTTTGACAATTATCATACCATGAGTTTATCTCTTTCAGAACAGGATCCCAAAGAAATGGATATTCTTTTTGATAAACTGGATGATTTAACCAGAGAACCCTACAGAAAGATAAAAAATGAAATTGATATTTATCTTGCAAAAAGATTAAGCATTGACACATCAGAATTAATGCCCTGGCATTACCAAAATCGATTTTTTCAGGAAGCGCCTGAAATATTTGATACTAATCTTGATGACTATTTTTTGGATAAGGATATAAAAAAAATTACTTCAGAATATTATAACGCTATCGGCCTTCCAATAGAAGATATGATCAAAAACAGTGATTTGTATGAGAAAGAAAATAAGTACCAGCATGCTTATTGCATAAATGTAGACAGAAGCGGGGATGTTCGTGTGATTTGTAATATTAAGCCTAATGCAAATTGGATGGGCACAATGCTTCACGAATTTGGACATGCGGTTTATGATAAATTTGTGGATAGCTCAATGCCGTGGTTATTGAGATCGCATTCACATATATTTACAACTGAGGCAATCGCTATGTTTTTTGGACGTTTGGTTTCACACCTAACTTGGATTGAAAAATTTGTTGATATTAGAATTGATAATAAGGAATCTAAAGAAAAAAAGATTAAGAAAAATCTGCAAATGAATTTACTGGTATTTAGTAGATGGGCACAGGTAATGTATCGATTTGAAAAAGAGATGTACAAAAAACCAAAACAGGAATTAAATACTCTTTGGTGGGATTTGGCTGAAGAGTACCAAGATTTAAAAAGACCAGCAGATCGCAATGAGCCTGATTGGGCTGCTAAAATTCACGTTGCTTTATATCCTGCGTATTATCATAATTACATGTTAGGAGAATTGCTGGCTTCTCAATTACAAGATTATTTAACAAATAATTATGGTCACTATTTTGAAAGAAAAGAAATCGGAAAATATTTTAAGGATAAAATATTCAACCCGGGAGCTAAATATCATTGGAACGAGTTAATAACAATCGCTACCAACGAACAGTTGAACCCTGTATATTTTGTAAAACATATTTCTTAATTAGTATAAATTGTAGGAAATTTCACCACAAATTTTAATATTTATTAACTTTTTACTTCAATAAATAAACATTTCCTGCTTTCATTTCTTGATCTGTACAATATTTCAACTTAAATTGTTGGAAATCCAACACTAATGACAAAATATCAGCTTTATCTAATTCAGGTAATTATTTAATGAATGTGTATCGTTTTGCGCCAAGTCCAACTGGGTTTCTACATGTTGGAGGAGCCAGGACTGCAATATTTAATTGGCTCTTAGCCAAGCAAACACATGGTAAGTTCTTAGTTCGTATTGAAGATACAGATTCCAAAAGATCATCAGCTGAATTCACCCAACAAATTATTAACAGTTTAAAATGGTTAGAAATTGATTGGGATGACACTCCATTATTTCAATCTCAACGTAAATCTCGATATTTAGAAATTGTTGATAGATTATTAGCAGAGAAAAATGTATATCATTGTTTTTGCACTCCGGAAGAATTAAAGCAGAAACGAGAAATAGCGGAAAAGATTAAAGGTGATTATGTGTATGATAAAACCTGTTTGAATCTTTCGGAGTCTCAAGTACAATCGAGATTAGCAGAAAAACAGGAATTTACAATCAGAATAAAAAGTGGAGCAGGCACATTAATATATCACGATAAAATCATGGGAGAAATATCAACTGAAATAAAACTTATTGGTGATTTTATTATTGTGCGTTCTGACGGAAACCCTGTTTATCAGCTTGCAGTGGTTGTTGATGATCATGATATGGGTATTACTGATGTTATCCGAGGTGCAGATCATTTAGCAAATACACCAAAACAAATATTGATATTAAAAGCCTTGAATTGGAATGCCCCGCAGTTTGCTCATTTACCTTTAATTTTGGGTCCTGACAAAAAAAGATTATCGAAACGGCATGGTTCAACTTCAACGGAAGAATTTAAGAAAAACGGATATTTGCCGGAGGCTTTGTTCAATTACTTATGTCTTTTGGGCTGGGCATCTGGTGATGATATAGAGATCTTTTATAGAGAAGAATTGATAAATAAATTTAGTTTGGAAAATGTAAATAAGAGTAATGCAGTATTTGACGGACAAAAACTAAAGTGGATGAATGCAAAATATATTTCTCAAATGTCGTCAGATTCTTTGTTACACATGTCATCGGAATTTAATTCAGAAAAAGAATCCATGACTGCAGATGAAATTGGTTCACTTTTAAAATTGGTAGACCTGGTCAAACTTAGAGCAGAAACAATAAATGATTTTGATAAAAGAATGAACTTTTATTATCATGATCCGGAATTCTACAGTGAAAAAGGAGTAAAAAAGTATTTTCATCCTAAAACAATACAAATGCTTCAAGCAATT
>DAOWAQ010000149.1 GCA_030634505.1 Calditrichia bacterium | reverse complement strand
CGACTGTTCTACAAATTAATTGAAGAAAAAGAGCATATAGCAATGGTTGTGGGTGAATATGGTGAAATGGTTGGAATAGTAACTATGGAAGATATTATTGAAACGCTGTTAGGAACTGAAATAATGGATGAATTCGATAGTGTAGAAGATATGCAGGAACTTGCCAAGAAAATATGGGAAAGAAAAGCTAAGCGACTTGATATGATATAAAAAACTCACAAGAGTTACCCCTTGTGAGCTATGACATCCCCCATTCTTTTCCTTTATCAACTATTCTTAAAATAAACTAATCAATCATCAAGCTCTATCAATTTACTTTTACAGAATGAGAGATGTTCAACTACAACAGCAAATTTAAAATATCATTAACCCTAATCTTAATGATTGTTCTTGAATCCTGATTCACTGTTGAGAACCTAAATAACAAACCAAAATTTAAAAATCCAAAAAAGTTTTAATTCTCTTTCGGTAATTATAAACAATTTCAATATTTCAAATGTTCATTAGTAAACTAAAATTTATATTATGGATTTGAATATTGCCATTCTTTACGGATCTGTAAGATCTGACAGACAAGGAATTAAAGCTGCAAAGTTTTTTTTATCTAAATTAAAAGACAGACAAATACAAGCCACCTTAATTGATCCGCTGGAAATGAATTTACCATTTCTGGACAAAATGTATAAGGAATATCCGGAAGGAGAAGTGCCAGCGAAAATGGAAGCAATTTCAGAAATATTAAAACAGGCTGATGGTTTTATTATTGTAACCGGAGAATATAATCATAGCATTCCGCCAGTACTAAAAAATTTACTGGATCATTTTCAAAGTGAATATTTTTTCAAGCCCAGTGCCATTGTTTCATATTCTGCCGGTAACTATGCAGGTGTGCGTGCTGCTGTACATTTAAGAGCGATATTAGGTGAGCTTGGGACACCAAGTATTTCTTCGATGTTTCCTATTGCTCAGGTTCAAAACAGTTTCGATGAAAATGGAAATGCTCTGGATTCATTTTATGATGAACGTTCCAATCGATTTCTTAACGAATTTATTTGGTATACCGAAGCCTTAAAATCTGCGCGCATAAAAGGTGTTCCTTATTAGAAATATCTTTATAAATCATTCTTTATATTTTATAAATATTGGTACTACAGTATCTCCAAATTGAATCCGGATAAATAAAATACCTGTGTGATATTCCTTTAGGTATACAAAAGCTAAATAACATTATTAAGTTTCAGCAATATTGATTTTTTTCGTAAATTACATCCCGTTTTAAACATCTTTTTTGAGATCGATTATTAATTTACCTGGATAAAAAATTATGAGAAAACTACTTAATTTATTTACAGCACTTTTGATTGTTATCAACCTTAGTGCACAAGAAGATCATTCTGAATATATGGAAGGACCTTTTAGTTCGCCACAGGAAATTACTGCAACTTGCCTTGCATGCCATGAAGGTATTGACGCTTCGATTATGAAAACCCGGCATTGGAACTGGCTGGGTGATGAATTTAAAAATAGCGAAGGAGAAATGGTACGTTTTGGGAAACAAAATGTAATCAATAATTTTTGTGTAGCTGTACCGTCAAATTGGCCAAGATGTACAAGTTGTCATATTGGATACGGTTGGAAAGATGATTCTTTCGACTTTGCCAATGGAGAAAACATTGACTGTCTTATTTGTCATGATCAAACGGGAACTTATAAAAAAATTCCAACAGCAGCAGGAATGCCTGATGAAAGTATTGATCTGGTTAAAATTGCTCAGAGTGTTGGCCCTACAAAAAAAGCAAACTGTATTGTTTGTCACGCAAATGGTGGCGGAGGAACAGGAGTTAAACATGGCGATATGGACGAAAGCTTATTAAATGCAACCGCTGAACTGGATGTTCATATGGGCGGAGCCGGATTTGAATGCGCAGATTGTCATGCGGGTGAAAACCACAAAATACTCGGAGCCAGTCATGGTTCTTTGATGGAAGGGACAAACCATATTAATTGTTCTGATTGTCATACTGAGAAACCACACGAAAAGAAAATATTAAATACTCACGGAAGCTCTATTGCTTGTGAAACATGTCATATTCCAACGTTTGCCCGTGAAATGGCAACAAAAACATGGTGGGACTGGTCAACTGCCGGACAGGACAAAACAGTTGATAATGATGAATTTGGAATGCCGGTATACAGCAAAAAGAAAGGTGATTTTGTTTGGGGTATGAATGTTATCCCTGAATATGCATGGCATAACGGACAGGCTGATTACTACCAGTTTGGTGATAAAATTGATCCTGCCAATGTGGTTGAATTGAATTCTCTTTCGGGAAGCTTTACAGATCCAAATTCTAAAATTACTCCATTTAAAGTAATGCGTGGTAAACAAATTTATGATGCTGAAAATAATTACCTGGTTATTCCTAAACTTTTTGGGTCAGGTGGTTACTGGAAAACTTTTGATTGGAATGCAGCGTCAGAATTGGGAATGCAATCTATTGATCTGGCATATTCCGGAAAACATGGATTTGTTGAAACAGAAATGTACTGGCCAATTAATCATATGGTAGTTAGCGGTGAACAAACTCTTTCCTGCACTGATTGTCACAATAAAGATGGTGAATCAAGGCTTGACTGGAAAAAGCTAGGATATGATGGAGATCCAATGAAAACAGGAGGAAGATTCAAGTAGGCAGATTCATTTTTAGAATTTAAAAAACTATTGCAAGAACACAGAACTTTGAAGTTGCAGATGACCTGTTCAAAAAAATGAACCAGGGAATTTAATTAGAATTTAGAGGCATTAATTGTAGTATGAACAAAGAAGCTGTCCAAAAAGACTATTTAGTCGTCATTCTGAGCGAAGTCGAAGAATCTGTTAATTTAATAATGAGATATTTCGACAAGCCTGACTACCGTCAGGCAGCTCAATATGACAACTATCAAATAATCAAGCTGTCACGCTGAGCTTGTCGAAGTGTAGACAAGAAAAAAAACTTTTTAGACACCCTCTTTTTGTAAACTATTTTACACAAACTATGAACATTGATAATATAGTATCTCCAACTTTAATTCCGGATAAAAAAAAATGTCTGAATAATATTCGTTTTATGGCTGATAAAGCTAAAAAACACAATTTAATTTTCAGGCCTCATTTTAAAACTCACCAATCAAGAATAATTGGGAAATGGTTTAAACAGTTTGGTGTAAATAAAATTACGGTTTCTTCTTTACGAATGGCAGAGTATTTTGCCAATGATGACTGGAAAGATATAACTGTTGCATTTCCCGTTAACATTCGGGAAATTGAAACCATTAACTTACTGGCTGAAGAAATACAGTTAAACCTTACGGTTGAAAACATTGAATCTATTGAGTTTTTAAAGAACGAATTAAAATACGAAGTTGGATATTTCATTAAGATTGATACCGGATATGGCAGAACAGGTGTTTCATTTGACATTTTTCTGAAAATTGATAAAATACTGAAATCGGCATCTGAATCTGACAAACTAAATTTTAATGGTTTTTTGTCTCACTCGGGAAACACATACAATACAAAAAATACCGATGAAATAATTGATATACATAATGATTCTCTGTATAAATTATCTCTTTTAAAAAAGCAGTACATCGAAAAATTTCCTGATTTAGTTATTTCTACAGGAGATACTCCATCTTGTAGTTTGGCAGATAACTTTAATGGAACAGACGAAATTCGTCCCGGCAATTTTATTTTTTATGATCTCATGCAATATGAATTAGGTACATGCAACTTTGATCAGATAGCAACAGTAATGGCTTGTCCGGTAGTTGCTAAGCACTCTGCAAGGAAAGAGATTGTTATACATGGTGGAGGAGTTCATTTTTCCAAAGAGTTCATAAAAATTGGGAACAAAAATATTTATGGGAAATTGGTTCATTTAAATAATAAGGGATGGGAAAAAACTGAGCAGGATCATTATTTAATAAAACTATCGCAAGAACACGGCACTTTACAAATTTCAGATGAATTATTCAATAAGATAAACATTGGCGATTTAGTTGGAATTATACCTACTCATTCGTGTTTGACTGCAAATTTAATGCAAGAATACCTCTCAACGGATGATGAAATAATAGATCATTTAGCAGGGAATATTATATAAAAAAGAAGCCCGGGACTTTCCCGGGCCTTATAAGCCGGCGGAACTTTCATCCACATACCAGAGTACCCTGTGTGGCGGCTCTTTTCTTAATTTCTTTTAAGGATGCAAATATACACATTGATTAAAACTAAGCAATATTATATTTAACTCATTTCTGTAAAATTTTTATTGCTTATATTAAAAAGTTAAAGTAAATATTGTTTTTTCTCTCACAACGGACATAACATCAATCCTGCCATTATGTAAGACCATAACCTGGCGTGCAAAAGATAACCCGATTCCTGATCCTTCATCTCTGGTTGAAAAAAATGGAACAAATATTTTATCAATTATCTCTGGCTGAATTCCTTCCCCATTATCAACAATTTGTATAATAACCTTATCTAATGATGAATAACCTGATTTAACTTGTATTATTTTCTGGCTTTGGTTATGAAAAGCTTTAATAGAATTTTGTATTAAATTAATAATAACCTGAGTTATTAATTTTTCATCAGCAATAACCGAAATATCATCCGGAGTAACATCAATTACTATTTTAATTTTCTCATTATTCAGATTCTCGTTTAAAAAACCTGTTATATTTTCAATAAGTTTTTTGATATTAATTCTTTCATATGCGGGCTTTTGTATTCTGGTCAAATTTTTATACGATTCAACAAAATCAAGTAAACCTTTGCTCCTCTTTTCAATAGCAGCAAGACCCTTTAATATATTTAGTTTTTTTTCAGGATCGTTTTCATCTGATTTCAATAACTTCTGCATACTATAAGTTAATGATTTTATAGGTGTTACTGAATTCATTATTTCATGCGTTAAAACCCTGATTAGTTTTTGCCATGCCTCCAGTTCACTTTCTTCCAGCTGGGTTTTTATATCTTGTAGAGAGATTAATTTTAATTCTTTCTTCCCTATTTTAATATCTGTATATTTTACCAAAACAACCTGCTGATCTATATGAGTATTTAGCTTTATTAGTTTAGTTTGACCAATTTCTAATTTTTGCAAATCATCTCCAATTTGATCCAGCTCATTTATTTTAGTTAGCTTATTTATTCCCAATATCTTTTTTGCGGCTTTATTAAATAATTCAACATTACCTTCCATATCAAAAGATAAAATTCCGGTTCCAATATTCTCGAGAGTATATTGAAAATATTGTTGTTCGTATTCTTTCGCTACCCAAGCATCTTTTAATTGTTTTGTAATTTCATTATAAGTGATATTAAGCTGATTAAAAGATAAATCTGTACAGTTATTTGCAGGAACATTATCTAAATGCTTTATTGCTTCAAGGAAATTAATAAGATCTCTATTTGTTTTATT
>DAOWAQ010000101.1 GCA_030634505.1 Calditrichia bacterium | reverse complement strand
TTGTCCGTTCTCAATAAAAATATTGAAAAACCATATTTGTTTTTAAGTTGTGGAACCGATGGTACTGACGGACCGACCGATGCAGCGGGAGCGATTATAACACATGCAACTTTTCAAAAAGCAGAAATTC
The DNA here is from genome assembly GCA_030634505.1 of Calditrichia bacterium. Classification (GTDB taxonomy): domain Bacteria; phylum Calditrichota; class Calditrichia; order JAJRVZ01; family JAJRVZ01; genus DAOWAQ01. The sequence continues at coordinate 7,023 of DAOWAQ010000101.1, read as the reverse complement.
TTGATTTAAACCCCAAGGAATATCTGGAAAACAATGATGCTTATAATTTCTTTAGCCCGCTGCGGGATTTAATTAAAACAGGGCCAACCCGAACAAATGTAATGGATATTATGGTCGCACTTGTCCCGTAATTGAGGTAGGTTAAAAAACCGTATTTTAATATAAATTAAAATTCTCCAAAAATGATAGTTTTGTATTGATTTAGAAAATTTGATTTTTGGGAATTTAGAATTAACAATAAATGAATAAAGTTAAACATAGAAATTTATTGTAACTTAATAAAAAATAATTTCATCAAAGAAGAGTAGAAAAGATTGAACGAAGTAGAAGTAGTTAAACGAGCTAAACAAGGCGATCAACAAGCATTTTCGGAATTGGTAAATGCATACAGTGAAAGAATCTACAATCTTGGTTTGAGAATTCTCAGAAAAAAAGAAGACGCCGAGGATATTTTACAAGAAACATTTTTAACAGTAATTCAAAAAATAGATATGTTTGATGGCAGGTCAAGTTTTTTTACATGGATCTACCGTATTGCAACCAACACTGCTTTAATGAAATTGCGGAAAAAGAAACCGCAATACATCGATCTGCCGGATAATCCTGATTTTCAGGAAAGTATAGAAAGTAAAGTTTTTATTGATTGGTCGCAGGATGCGTCATTAAATGTTCAAAATGCAGAAGTTAAAAAATTACTTTACGAAGCTATAGATGAATTATCTGAAATCTATAAAACAGTATTTGTTTTACGGGATATTGAGCAATTATCTATTAAGGAAACAAGTAAGATTTTAAATATTACCGAAGAAAATGTAAAAATCAGGTTACGTCGCGCCAGGCAGCATCTGCGTGATAAACTTTCAGAATATTTTTCGGAAAGAGTGGTGAAATAATGACATCATTGGATCATAAGAAAATTGTAGAACAGATATGTGATTTTATGGGTGAAGATATTGACAGTCCGGCTTGTCAGGAAGTCGCTGATCATTTGAAAATGTGTCCTACTTGCAAAGTATATTTTGATACCGTGAAAAAAACAGTCACTCTTTGCCGTGATATGGAAGATGAAAAGAAAATGCCTGAAGATGTTCAGAGCCGGCTTTTTAAAGTTTTAAATCTCGACGAAATCAAAAAATCTAAGAAATAATATAAATCCCTTAATAACCCGCAGATTTATATGTAGTAAATTAATCACTGCAATTAACGTTAACTATTTTTACGGTTTTTATTCTCAAATCCATATTTTTGCATAAAATTATGGTATTCTTCCTCAAATGTAATTTTTTTGTGATGTTCTTTTTGATTATGAATATATTTCTCAACTTTTGACAATTGTGATTCACTTACGGAATAAGCTGCATAACCAATCTGCCAGGCAAATTTTTGATTAATAAAATCGTTTTGATTCACCCAATGGGACGATGCGCCTTTAATATCATGAAAAATTTGATTAATGCTGACATTCGAATTTAGGAGAAACAAAATGTGAATATGATCTGCAGTTCCGTTTATTTTTTTTAAGATACATTTTAGATCATTTTCAAATTTATTTTTGATGTAAGAATATAATTTTGGTTCATAATCTGAATCGATTAACTGAGTTTTATTTTTTGTACTAAATATTCCGTGAATCCATATTTTGGTTAATGAATGTGACATTTTATTCCTCAAATTATATTTAAAACCGATGAATCGGTTTCTTTGTTTTTGGGTATTCCTCTATATTCCCATAGATGAATCTATGGGCTGCCAATTGCTATTTTATTTTAAAATGAAATTTTCCAATTATCCGCGTCAATGTAATTAAACCTTTACAAGTATTATATTTTTCATTTGATGAATCTATAGAATGTAATTTATATAATCAAACCATTATATTTCAGCCCACAGATTTATCTGTGGGTATTGAGAAAATATCAATTTAACGTAAACCGTTTTAACGGTTTGAAAATTAAAAATGAATGGTAACCTACTCGCCGATTCTCTCAAGCACCACTCCAACATCAAATCATGGTTCATTATATAGTCTATGTTTTGATTTGATAAGAAATGATGTGTATAATCTCACTATTATTTAAGAATATAATATTGAACGTGTAAAAAATATTTTCCTGTATCTTTTTTATTTGATCCTGCATCAAAAGTTCTGAATAAAAAAAATATGGAGATTAACAAATGAAACCTATAAATGTAAGTGATGCAACATTTCAGAAAGATGTACTTGAATCAAGTGTACCTGTATTGGTAGATTTTTGGGCGTCGTGGTGTGCACCCTGTAGAATGATAGCTCCGGTTTTGGAAGAGGTGGCGCAGGAATATAACGACAGAGTTAAAATCGTAAAAATAAATACCGATGAGAACTCAACAGCAATGCAATATGGAATTATGAGTATCCCAACGCTTCTCATATTTAAAAATGGCGAAGTAGTTGATCAAATAGTTGGTGCGGTCCCAAAACAGGTGATCATTGATAAACTCAATTATTTTGCTCACAATACAGCAGCTGTGTTAAATTAAAAGAAGAAGAAAAATGGCTTTTTTACAGGAAGACGATAAAAAAGAAGTTAGTAAATCATTTGAATCCCTTAAAAATGAGGTTCAAATTATTCACTTTACCCAGGAACTGGAATGCCCCTATTGTCGTGAAACCAAACAATTGTTGGAAGAACTAAGTGAACTATCAGATAAAATAAAAATGAATATTTTCAATTTTCAAATTGACAAGGAAATGGTTGAAAAATTTAATGTGGACAAAGTTCCGGCAACAGTAGTGATGGGAGAGCGGGACTACGGAATTCGATATTATGGGATTCCATCAGGATATGAATTTTCGTCTCTAATAGAGGATATAATTGATGTGTCCAAAGGCGATTCCGGATTGCTGACGGGTTCGAAAGAGATGTTATCAGAGATAAAATCACCGATACATTTGCAGATATTTGTAACTCCAACCTGCCCCCATTGTCCCGCGGCTGTGAGGTTGGCACACAAGTTAGCAATGGAAAATGAATACATTACCGCTGATATGGTTGAGGCAACAGAATTTCCGCAACTGTCAATGCGTTATAATGTAAAAGGAGTTCCGAGAACAATGATTGGTGAAAACACTCCAATAGAAGGCGCTATACCGGAATTGGATTTAATTCAAAAAATAATTGAAGTTTATAAAAATAACATTTAACAGGGAGAATAGAATGTCAAAGAAAGTTTGGTTCATTTTAATAATCGGTTTGGTTGTTGTAGCCGGCATCAGTTATGGATTTTTATCTACTACTGAAATAGAAACTGAAAAACCTGTAACCCAGACTCAACAAAAACAGGATCAGGAATATCCTGACGCACCGGATTTTGCATTACAGGATTTGAATGGAAATATAGTTAAACTTAGCGATTATAAAGGGAAAGTTGTAATTATAGATTTTTGGGCTACATGGTGTGGACCATGCCGTCGCGGAATTCCGGAATTTGTCGCTTTACAGTCAGAATACGGAGAAGATAAATTGGCAATATTAGGTGTTAGTGTTGACCAGGGAGATTTATCCGTAGTTCCTAAATTCGCAAAGAACTATGAAATCAATTACCCGGTATTATATACCAATGAAGACATACAGAGAAAATATGGTCCTATTCGTAGCATACCAACAGCTTTTATTGTTGATCGTTCTGGCAAAGTGAGAGATCTGGCCATAGGCTTACGACCAAAATCATATTTTAAAAATCAAATCGACAGTTTATTGTAAGATATATTTAATGTATATCATCTAATTAACTATTTCTTTATTAAGGGCGCTAAATTAGTGCCCTTTTTTTATTTTTTACTTTTTTCTATTATTCTGTTTACCTACATTTAGGTACTTTTAGAATTCTGGAATGTGGGATTAATTGTCATTTCGAATCCCGTTTATGTGGGATGAGAAATCTCATAGCTTCGATTTAAAAATCAGATTTCTCGTCGCTCTACTCCTCGAAATGATAGTGAATCTGATTATTGTAGAAAATTATATATTCCAAAATGGAGGGTAATATGAGCAATTTCAATCCCGAAAATTATTATAAGACAAATTTAATTATTTGGTCAGCAATAATCGTCGGTATGCTAATGCTAATCGGTTTTACATATTTCTTAGATCAAAGTAATACTTTTGAACCGGCGGAAAATGCTCCAGAAATAAAAAATATTCTATTCGCTCTGATTCTGATTTCTGCCTTAGCTGTTATGTTTTTAAAAAGATCTTTTCTGGATTTTCAAAAAATATATACTAAAATTCAAGATACGGAAAAATCAGAAAAAAAGACAACATTTTTTAGTAAACTCCGAACGAATTATATTATTATATGGGCTTTGTCAGAATCAATTATATTGATAGCTTTAGTTGAATATGTTTTAATTTGTGAATTTAGGTCTTTCATGTTATACGCTATTATTGGATTGTACGCTATTGGTATAAATTTTCCGCGAAAGTCATTATTTGAAAAACATCTGCAATTGTTAGCTGAAAAAGAAGGCGACTCTAATTAATGAAAAATAAAAGTAAAACGATTTTTGTATGTCAGCAATGTGGACATACATCTGCAAAATGGTTAGGCAAATGTCCCGGTTGTGAGAGCTGGAGTTCATTCCAGGAAGAAATCCAATCCGTTAAAGATTTAAGAAAAAAGTCATCTAATTTATCAATAAAATCAACTCCATTACTGGATGGAAAAATCGAACAGTATCAAAGAGAGAAGAGTAATTTTGAAGAATTTGACCGTACAATCGGTGGTGGCATGGTTCCCGGATCTGCAATTTTAATCGGCGGTGATCCCGGAATCGGAAAATCTACTTTAATGCTACAATTGATGAATGGGATTAACGAAAATAAAATTTCATTATATGTATCGGGAGAGGAATCCCATAGTCAAATATTAATGCGGGCAAATAGAATCGGCGCCACCAATAAAGGTATTCACTTCAGTAACGAGACCAATGTTGAAAATCTGTTGAACTTATTTTCCAACCTAAAACCGGAGATAATTATAATTGATTCAATACAAACATTGTATTCCAGTGAAATTGATTCTATTCCGGGTAATATCAGCCAGTTACGCATGTGTGCAAATGAGTTGTTGAGATACACAAAGGAAAACGGAACAACACTTTTTCTGATTGGGCATGTTACAAAAGATGGTTCAATTGCCGGTCCGAAAGTGTTGGAACACATGGTAGATACAGTTTTATATTTTGAAGGGGATAATCAATATGACTATCGTATTTTACGCAGTGTAAAAAACAGGTTTGGTCCGGTAAACGAAATCGGCTTATTCAGAATGTCGGAGATTGGACTGGAAACAGTTGCCAATCCGTCGGAGTTATTTCTGGAAAATGCAGATCACCAAAATTCAGGGAATGCTGTGACTGCACTGTTGGAAGGAAATAGAACAATCCTGATTCAGGTGCAGGCATTGGTAACAAAAACACAGTTCGGAAATCCGCAACGTACTGCAACCGGTATTGACCATCGCAGGATGAATTTGCTTTTAGCAGTATTGGAGAAACGATGCGGAAAACCTTTTGCATTTTACGATGTTTTTCTTAAAGCGGCTGGTGGATTGCGTATTGATGAGCCTGCTGCTGACCTGGGAATTTGCATGGCGCTTATTTCAAGTTTTGAAGACAAACCATTGCCTGCCGGAACAGTTTATATCGGGGAAGTTGGTTTGAATGGTGAAATCAGGAATGTAAATCGATTGGGTGAAAGAATTAAGGAATGTCTGAATCTTGGATATAAAAATATTTTTGCACCGTCAGTGCCGATAAAAATCAAAGATGTAAATATAAAGGTTGTTAAAAATATTCAGGAATTGCAATAACATCCAAATTCCACCAGTGACAGGGTGGCACAGATTTGCAAAAGTTTTTAATATTTGTGCCCTAAAGGGCACGAGGTTATTGGGGTTTCTGTTTTCCCCGCCATGAATGGCGGGGCTATTGATATTTTTATTAAAGAGTTATAAATATCTGTAGCCCCGTGCTTTAGCACGGGGATTTAATAGGCACACAACTTTTTGGGCTTTAGCTCCATATACATCTATATTGCAACACTCCGTTTGAAAGGGTAATAAACAAAGGAATATTAAAATTTGGAGCGATGAATGAAAATATTGATTTCTGTTATATCTTTATTATTTACTATTCAACTACATGCACAGGAGATTTCTGATGAGATTAATACTATTCTTGATAAAATAAATCTACAAAGTCAAAAACAAGAAAAACTGCAAAAGACGATCGGAGATTATAAGTACAAACAATTCATTCACTTTATAAAAATGGATGGTGACAGGGAAATTGATGAACAATCTAAACGAGAATATTATATTTATGTAAAATCAGACTCACTGCGTAAACGAGAATTAATATCTGCTCTGGAATATGAAGATGGTGAATGGGTAGACATTACTGAAGAAGAAAAAAGCAGTTCAAAGGAAAAGAAGAGCGAAAGTAAGAGTTTTAGTCTTTCTGAAATGTTCAGCCCGGAAAACCGCAAATTGTATAATTTTGAAATAAAAGGTGAAAAATATATTGATACTTTAAATACAGTTTATTTAAGCGTAAAGGCGCTGGAAGAAGACGAAGACAGATTTGAGGGAAAATTATGGTTTGAAACAAATGACTACAACCTTGTAAAAGCTGAACTGATTCCTTCGGAGATGCCTACCTTTGTAGATAGTATGTTTATGTCTTTTAATATGCAGCAAATTGATTCGATGTGGTTTCCCAAAAAAATAGAGTTTGGTGCTGATGTTAGCGTATTATTTTTTTTTAGTGGAAAAATATATTCGGAGATAAAATTTTCAGATTACGAGTTTAACCAACAATTTGATGAGACATGGTTTAATGAACTGGAAAATGCAGAGTAAAACCTTGCAAGTCGGTAACCAATAACGAGGATCAAGTACTCAGTGGCAACGGCAGCAGCAATACCAATAATCAGTAAAAATGACTAATGACTGATTCCCGGAAACTATTTACAAACAACAAAT
>DAOWAQ010000239.1 GCA_030634505.1 Calditrichia bacterium | reverse complement strand
TTGTTATAATTGAAAGGAATGTACATGGAATTCTTAAAAACCTTAGGAATTAAAGATAAAAACCCCGGATGTTCCACCGGCTTAAAATGGAATGAAACCACTGATCAGGGAGAACTGAAAATTCATTCTCCGGCAACAAGTGAACATATAGCGACAGTTTACCAATCTTCAGCAGAGGACTATGATAAAGTGATTAAAACTGCAGAAGAAGCTTTTAAACACTGGCGAAAAGTTCCGGCGCCAAAAAGAGGTGAAATAGTTCGTCAGATTGGACTGAAACTTCGTGAATATAAAGATCCTCTGGGTCGGTTGGTTTCTTATGAGATGGGAAAATCTTTACAGGAAGGTTGGGGCGAAGTACAGGAGATGATTGATATTTGTGATTTTGCTGTTGGGCAGTCGCGCCAACTATATGGATTTACCATGCATTCGGAAAGACCAAATCATCGTATGTATGATCAGTATCATGCTCTCGGAATAGTCGGTACTATTTCGGCTTTTAATTTTCCTGTTGCTGTATGGGCCTGGAATGCTATGATAGCTGCTGTTTGTGGTGACGTCAATTTATGGAAACCGGCTTCAAAAGTTCCCTTAACAGCAATAGCTTGTCAAAATATAGTTGGGGAAGTATTAAAAGAAAATGATCTACCGGAAGGTATCTTTTCATTAATTGTTGGATCAGGACGCACCATTGGTGAAAAAATGCTAAATGATACCCGAGTCCCGCTGGTTTCATTAACCGGATCAACGGCAGTTGGGCGTCATGCAGCCCAGGTTATTGCAAAACGACTTGGAAAATATATTTTGGAGTTAGGTGGCAACAATGCTATTATTTTAACACCAGATGCCGATTTACCGATGTCAATTCCACCTATCGTGTTTGGTGCAGTTGGAACAGCAGGTCAACGTTGCACCTCAACACGCCGCTTAATTATTCATGAATCTATTTATGAAAAAGTAAAAGATTCAGTGGTTAAAGGATATGGAAGTTTAAAAATCGGTGACCCGTTGGATGAGAAAAATCACATGGGTCCACTGATTGATAAAGGCGCGGTTGAAACGATGATGGATGCATTAGAAAAAGTGAAAAAAGAAGGGGGCAATATCCTGCTTGGTGGAGAGAAATTATCAGGTGAAGGATATGAATCAGATTGCTATGTTACTCCGGCGATTGTTGAAGCAGAAAATCATTATGAAATCGTACAGGAAGAAACCTTTGCACCAATTCTATATCTAATTAAATATAGTGGTACTGTTGAAAGTGCCATCGAAATCCACAATGGCGTTGTACAGGGTCTTTCATCATCAATTTTTACAAATAATATGCAGGAAGCAGAAACTTTCCTATCCGCCTGGGGTTCTGATTGCGGTATTGCTAATGTAAATATTGGTACATCCGGCGCTGAAATCGGTGGTGCCTTTGGTGGTGAAAAGGAAACCGGCGGTGGCAGAGAATCCGGTTCAGATGCATGGAAAACGTATATGCGCCGCCAAACCAATACCATTAATTTTGGTAAAGAATTACCATTAGCACAAGGAATTAAATTCGATATTTAGTTTTACTTATATTGAAATATAGTAGTGATTGTAACAAAAAATGGGGCGTAAGCCCCATTTTTTGTTTATGTCATTCCGGCAATTTTGTAGCCGGAATCCATTGAATATTTGTACTATATTGAAGATAGATTCCCGATAAGAACACTCGGGAATAATACTATTCTTAACTACTACTTATATATAAATTATTTGCTTATAAAGAACAGCTCATATCCTGTCCACAGCACATAGGTGATTTGATTTTACCATGGCCATTTGGGCATTTTGAGATTTGCACTTTTGTTCCGTCATCTTTTTCCAAAGTATCATCTACGAGTGGAGCATCACATTTAGCACAGGTTGCATTAACACCCATACCACATATTGAACATTCATAAGTTGCCATTTGAAAACCTTTCAGGTTATACTAATGATTTTTTTGTTTTAATAAACGACAAAAGTTAAACAAAAATTCAGATAAATTCCTAAAAAAATTACTTTTAAATTACATTGGACTGCCATCTATATTCAGTAGTATTGGTTTTCCCAGACCAAGTTTCTTTAACGGTTTTAACTGAGTTTTTGCATCGCCAATCACCAGGTATATCATTTTATCGGGATTAATATATTTTTGTGCTAATTCTTTATGTTTTTCCAGTGTCATATCCTGAGCAATTTTTTCGTACTGCTTTACATAATCAAATGGCATATCAAACCTACCAATAATATTTAACATATAAATTAGAATTCCAAAAGATTCCAGATCACGGGCATTACTTTTAATCAACGCATTCTTGGTAAATTCCAGATCCTCATTTGATATACCTTCACGATATTTGGTCATTTCATCTTTAAATATTTTAACAGATGCGAAAGTGGCATTAGATTGAACCGCGGATGAGGCGGTAAAAGGTCCGGGATAATATGAAGCTGAAAATCTGGAACGAGCGCCATACGTATATCCTTTTTCTTCGCGTAGAATAAGATTCAAAATTCCGCTAAAACTGCCACCTAATTTATAGTTCATGACTAAAGCCGGATAAAAATCAGGATTTGTGTACGCTAGTGCAGGATAGCCAATACGGATTTGTGATTGTTTGGCATCAGGAATATCTATAAAATATAATTTAGCTTTTTTAGGTATTCCCGGTGTGGTATATTCTTTAAACTCTACTTCTTTTACATCCCAATTGTCCACTAACGATTTGAATTTTTCCACAGCTTTTTGTTTGGTAATATCGCCGACAATTGAAGCATAGGCAATAGAGGGTGAAAAATTCTTATCGTAGAAATTCTTCAGATTATCTATAGTAATTGATGTCACGGATTCTTCAGTTCCCAGAGTGTTGTTGGCCAGGATGTTATCGTTTTTATAAATCAATTTAGTAAACACATTGCTTGCAATTGATCCTGGTCTGGCTGCACTTCTTTTAATTTCTTCGATGGTTTCCTGTTTAACCCTTTCAAACTCCTTCTCATCCCAGCGTGGTTCCAATAATATTTCTTTTACAATTTCGAAAGTTTGATTAAATTTTGATTTTAATGTATTTACTCTAATAACAATCGATTCTTTATTGGTGAGCATATCAACACGGGCACCCAATTCATCAATGGCTTCTTCAAGTTCAATCGGAGTTTTGTTTTTTGTACCTTCCATCATCATATCTGAAACAAGATTTGCCACTCCTACTCTATTCATATCGTCTAAAAGCATGCCGCCCTTTAAAGTTATTGTGAATTGAATTAAAGGCAATTCTGTGTGTTCGATTCCATGTAGCATCAAACTATTGTCAAATTTTTCCTGCCAGATTTCCGGTAGATTGACCAATGGATCAGGTCCTTTTGCAGGTTCAAGACTTCTGTCAAATTTAGAAGGCAGTTTTTCAATAGCAACTTCTTCTGTGACTTTTGCTACTGATTTTGCTTCTGTAATTTTTTCTTCGACCACCGGGAATCGTTCTGAATTCTCGGCAATTAAATCGGTTTGCCCTTTGGGAACAAAACTGGTTAATACATAATGTTTATCTTTAATATATTTATTGTAAACACCCCAGACATCTTCTGATGTTACATTTAATGAACGCTGCAAATCTTCGCTTAAAAATCCCGGTGTGCCGTTGTATTCATTATAAAAAGCCAGTTGAAATGACTTGTTTAGCAGAGTTGAAATTCCATTATAAAAATTTGTTTCCAGTTTTGCTTTTATCCGGTCCAAATCTTTCTCTGTAAATTTTTCAGTCTCAAATAATTTGAAAGCTTCTTTGACAGCGTTTTCAACATCAGTTAGATTTATATTAGGAAACGTTGTAATCCCTAACCGGAAAGTACCGGCAATTTCATTGCTCTCCTGGTTTGCGAAAACAGATGGCGCTAGTTTTTCCTGTTCAACAATCACTTTATATAATGGTGTTTTCTTACCATGAGCAAATAATTGCGCAAAAATATCAAGTGTCCAGGCATCCATATTAGTTTGATTTATTGTAGGGAATAACAACTATAGATGAGGCGATTTTGCAAAGTTATCTTCATGGAAAGC
>DAOWAQ010000290.1 GCA_030634505.1 Calditrichia bacterium | reverse complement strand
GGTGGAGAAATAAAAAAAGCATGGTCTTCCGGACAAATGTGGCGCGGGATTGAAACAATCTTACAGGGAAGGGATCCAAGAGATGCCTGGATGTACACTCAAAGATTCTGTGGCGTCTGTACAACCGTCCATGCCATCGCCTCAGTTCGTGCTGTCGAAAATGCTCTAAATATGGAAGTTCCATTAAATGCACAATATATCAGGAATATGATAATTGCCGCTCATGGTATTCATGATCATATGGTTCATTTTTATCATTTATCCGCACTGGATTGGGTAGATATTGTATCAGCATTAAAAGCAGATCCTGAAGCAGCTTCAAAATTTATTCAAGGTTTAACACCATGGCCAAATAACGGTGTTCAGGAATTGACTGCTGTTCAAGATAAATTGAAAGGTTTTGTGGCTTCCGGACAATTAGGAATTTTTGCAAATGGTTATTGGGGACACAAGGCAATGAAATTGTCACCTGAAATAAACCTGGTTGCTGCCGCCCACTATTTACAAGCGTTTGAATATCAGAGAAAAGTAAATAAAATTGTTGCCATTCTTGGCAGCAAAACTCCGCATATTCAAAACCTGGCTGTAGGTGGTGTTTCAAATCCAATCAATCCTGATAGCCAAGCGGCATTAAATTTTGAACGCTTGTATTATATCAAATCTTTAATGGATGAAGTTGGCGATTTTATTAAGAATGTATATTTAGTTGATGTATGTGCAGTTGCCTCACAATATCCGGAATGGTTAGGATATGGAGCAGGAGTTAAAAATTATTTATCCGTTCCTGATTTTCCGATGGATACAAAAGGAACTGAATTTCTAACTCCGGGTGGATATATACCCAATGGTGATGTCAGCAAATTCAGAGCAATTTCCGGATTTGAAGATAAATACTTTGGAGATAATATAAAAGAAAGCATTAAACATTCATGGTATGAAGGAGACTGGACGCGTCATCCATACGAAGAAGAAACTGTGCCGAAGTACACTGATTTCCAAGACAATGGTAAATATTCCTGGGTTAAATCACCTACATTTAAAAACCAACCTGCACAGGTAGGTCCATTGGCAAATGTATTGGGAATGTATGCTGCCGGTCATAAAGAAACTCAGAGATTAGCACACTGGGTATTAAAAACAGCCGGTTCACTTGCCGGTGTAAAATTAGGCATAGGTGTTCTACATTCCACACTTGGAAGACATGCTGCAAGAGCTATTCGATGTGCAGTGCTTTATGATGTGCTTCAAAAAAGTTATGATGCACTGATTGCAAATATTGCAAAAGGTGATGTCGCAACATTTAACAAACCGGAATTTCCGAGTGGTGAACAAACAGGATTTGGATTCCATGAAGCACCAAGAGGTACACTGTCTCACTTTGTAGTAATTAATAGTGGTAAAATAAAAAATTACCAAGCAGTTGTTCCTTCTACATGGAATGCAGGTCCGAGGAATCAAAATGACAAAATGGGACCATACGAAGCTTCATTGGTTGGCAACCCAATTGCGGATGCTAAACGACCATTAGAAGTATTGAGAACCATTCACTCATTTGATCCGTGTTTAGCATGTGCAATTCATTTGCATGATAATGAGAAAAAGGATTCTGTAAAAGTAACAGCATGGTAGAAAATCAATCGAAAATCGCAGTATTGGGCATTGGAAACCTGATAATGCAAGATGAAGGCGTCGGTATTCATGTAATTCGCAAATTGGAAACAGAATACATATTTCAACCAGAAATAGAACTAATAGATGGTGGAACATCCGGAAGTGAATTATATGGCTTTTTTGAAGATAATGATAAAATGATTATAGTAGATGCTGTAAATTTTGATGAAGAACCGGGATTCATTGGAACCATTGAAAAAGATGATATTCTGAAAAGATTAAATACTAAACTATCTATGCATAACCTCGGTTTAACAGATGTTTTGAGTCATGTAAAATTACTGGATATCGAGCCTTCTGAGATTTTCCTTGTGGGTATTCAACCGGCAGTCATTGAATTGCATGATGAACTCTCCGATGTCATTTCAAAGAGAGTTGATAGAATATTGGAGGTAGTCTGCATGAAACTGACAGAATGGAATGTAAGCTGTGAGGTTCGTGCTTCATGACTTAATGTTAAATTTAGGGAGGTTTTTAGCATTTAGTTATTGCTGAGGTGTGGAGGCTAACTCAACAAAAAAGTGTAGAGATTTTTTCTTTGCACCTTTTTTATTTAAATGTCTTATATAAAATTTATCCACTTTTGGTTTAAATTTAATTAATCGATAAAAAATAGTGCCAAGTTTTGAAAGGAATATTTGAATTAAAGAGCTGCGAATATAACTTGCCCAAATCTCTCTCTCAGAAAGAGAGGGACTTTCTGATTACTCAATTATAGCCCCTTCTTTTTGTAAGAGAAGGAGTTGGGGATGAGTAATTTAAAGGAGGTCAATGAATTGTCATGCTGAACGAAGTGAAGCATCTATATTTCTATTTTTGAGATTCTTCGCTTTTGGCATAGAATGATATATAATTATTTTAACTTTAAACAGAGGAATCTTTTTTAGTTGCAATTACGATCTTAAAAATATTTTTGCGGTTGATTTTTTCTTCTAAAATTTGAAACCCTGCATCTTTTAAAATATTATTAATTCCACCTCTTTTACCAAAGTCCAAAAAATTGCTAAAGTGGCTCCATCCGGCTGCAAATTCAATAACTCTGGAACCGATACCCCAAAAATTATACGGATGTGGTACGTTATATTCTAAAATGATTAAAGTATTTGCTAATTTACTTATATCCTTTAAAATTGTAATACGTTCTTCCTGAGAAATTTCATGTAGCATAAAAGTGAACACAGCAAAATCGAATTTTGTTCTAGGTTCTTTGGAAAATTGAGAAGCATGAACATGTTTAAATTCTACATTGTCAGTATTTGAATTTAATAATCGAAGATTTGCCTGTTGTATTTGTTTCCCGGAAACATCAATTCCGACAACCAGTTTACAATTTTTTGCAATTTCCAAAGTAAATCCACCAGTACCGCAACCGACATCCAAAACTGTTTTATCCTTGTTAAGGAATTCTAATATTTTATTGCGAAATGGAAGCTGGTTGGTATCTATAATCTTAGCATAAATCCAACCATCATACCAGTGTTTTTTATCAATTGCACAAGACATACTTATTTTTCCTTTAATACTTATATTCAATTTTACAAAACAAGATACAATTTTTACATATATTTTTGAGTAGTTATAAATAATACGCAAAATTATAAAGAATTAGATAGAATCTTAAAAGATTTATTGATAAATTATTTTTTGAATATTATTCAGTAAAAGGTATAAAATATGTCATCTTTAACAAATACATATACAGAGACTTTCAAAATACGCGCTTATGAAGTTGATGTAACCGGAAGAGCAACAAGTTTAACTATAGGAAATTTTCTACAAGAAATCGCAGGCAATCATGCAGGGGAGTTGGGAGTATCGGTAGATAAACTATTTGCTAAAAAACTAACCTGGGTATTGTCGCGGTTACATTTTAAAATGATCTCTTATCCATTCTGGAGAGAAGAAATTTCAATTCCAACCTGGCATCCAGATGAATATCGAAAATATGCTACACGTCATTTCGACTTGTTCAATTACAACAATGAGCTCATAGG
>DAOWAQ010000412.1 GCA_030634505.1 Calditrichia bacterium | reverse complement strand
TAGCAATGATGTGAAAAATATACGGGTTTGATTTAGTTTGATTCCCAGAAATGCGGTTATGAAATAAAATATATATGGCACTAAAAATAAAATTTCATAAACCATCGGTCGCCTGTTGTAGGCAGGTAAATATTTGAGAAACTGGTAATATAATAACGGAGACAATGCAATCAGAACATATAGAACAATCTTAAATATTTTCTTTTTCATAGGTGCTATAAAACTTACTCTTGGATTTTATTCAAATCAATCTATAATATTGGCTTTGAATTTTTGTCAGTTTGATTATTAATTAAGCTCAACCAAATTATCGTCGGATTTTTAATTTGGTTAATTAAATGAATAATAAAAATATTTCTAAGATAGTCAATGGAATATTTTTCCAATCTGACGGGAATGAAATCTTTTATTATGTAGGGCGTATTTAGATTATATCTTAATAGCACAATTTTGAAATTAAGCCTTTTTGATATTGAGCAATTATGAATTCTTAATATCCAAAATCTTTTGCAAAACTATTCCTGAGATAATGGTAACAGATGAACCAATGGCAACATACCATGTCCAGTGAACAATTGGTGGATTTCCGGTCAATTTCGGTATCAGAATTATCAGCACCATAGTAAGAATCCCAAGGCTAAATCCAATCATTGCATTCTTTTCATTAACACTTTTATTAAACAATCCCAATAAAAATGTGCCAAGCAATCCACCATAAGTAATGGAAGCTATGCCCAATGCAATCTCAACTACCGATTGCTGTAATTGGATAAACAACAGGGCAACAACTGAGAGGATAACCGCCCAAATTACTGTTACCACTCTTGAAATATATAATTCTTTTTGCGGATTTGTTTCTTCTTTTTTTATGGGTTTATATAAATCCAGCATTACCGAAGATGATAGTGAACTGATTGAGCCGGCAAGCGTGGACATAGCCGCCGCGAACAATCCGGCAATTATAATTCCTTTAACTCCTGTTGGAATCTCATGAATTATAAAATAAGGAAAAATTTCATCCGGTTTATGAAATGGCGATGATGGATCTGTAATTGATATACCATTGTAAAAACCATATAACAGTAAACCTACAATTAAAAACAAGACAAACTGGATTGCAACCATAATACCGCTTGCAATAATTGCTTTTTGACTTCCTTTCAATGTTTTTATAGTTAATAATCTTTGTACAATGAGCTGATCTGTCCCGTGTGACGCCATTGATAAAAATATACCCCCTACGATACTGGCAATTAAAGTATAGGGTTTATTGAAAAAATCAGCAATACTGTTGCCAAAATTCAGATTAAATACTTCTGTTTTATCGCCCAAAGCAGACCATTGAAAAGTAGAAGGTAGATTTTCTATCAATATTATTGTTGCTAAAACGGCACCTCCGATGTAAATAAACATTTGCAGCACATCTGCCCAAATCACGCCTTTAACACCACCGGTAAATGTGTAGATAAAACTCACTGACGCTATTAAAATAATTGCCACTGTATATATCTGAAAATTACTCCAATCCGCAAAATATGCCGTTGATTTAAATATCAATGCAAGTGGAATTGCCGTGGAAAATAATCGAACACCATCTGCTGCCACCCTGGTAAATAGAAATACTGTCGAAGCATATCTTCTTATTTTTATTCCAAATCGGGTTTCCAAAAAAGTATAGGCCGTTGATAACTCTCCTTTATGATATGCCGGTAAAAATAAATATGCCACCAGGATTCTTGCAATTATATACCCAATAGCCAATTGAAGAAAATTTAAATTGGCAACGTAGGCTAAACCCGGAAGGCTTATAAATGTCAGACTGCTTGTTTCTGCGGCAACAATTGAAAACGAGACTGCCCACCATGGAACATTTTTCCCACCCATAAAATAATCTTTTGTGCTTTTTTGTTTTCCACCGGAAAGAGCTCCAATCAGTGCCACAATTACTAAGTATATAATAATAATAAATAAATCGATGTATGATACAGCCATATCAACCTCATAAGTGACTTATTAATGGTCAAATGTCTTTCAGAATTAAATAACTTTTCTGAACTGACGAACTTAAATTATATATAATAAATTTTAAATCAAAGTTTATTAAGGTGTATGGAGAATAAACCAATCAAGAAAAAAGTACTTATCGTTGATGACGAAGAATATCTACGGCAAATTCTTGTTGATGTAATGGAAATTAACGATATCGAATCCATTGCGGTTGATGAAGGTCAAAAAGCTTTGGAAGTTTATAAAAAAGAAAAAAATGAAATCGGATTGGTTTTACTTGATTTGATTTTGCCCAAAGAAACGGGTGTTGATACTTACAAAAATTTATGCAAGATTAATCCTGATGTAAAAGTGATATTCATGAGTGGGCTTGGAGATAAAGACACTTTACGAACTATACCAAATTACAATGAATTTATTTTCTTAAAAAAACCTTTTTCAATGGATGAAGTCACTGAAAAAGTAGTAATGTCTCTCACCTAAATCGAAGTAATTCAAAATTTATTTTGAATTCAATCCTTTTAATGATAATCCAATCCTCTGACGTTCTATATCAACAGAAACAATCTTCATTTTAATCACATCTCCAACCGCTACAATTTCATAAGGCGATTTAACAAATCC
>DAOWAQ010000179.1 GCA_030634505.1 Calditrichia bacterium | reverse complement strand
TTTTTTAATGGAAACCCTGAAAATGATAATCCGGTTGAACACCCTGAATTAACGGATCAGGCTAATTTTAATGGCGGGGATTTACAAGGAATCATATCAAAAATGAAGGAGGGATATTTTGATTCTCTTGGGATTAATACACTGTGGATTTTTCCTTTAAATAAAACTACCGGTGATGCATTTCAGGAATGGCCGGAACCGCACAGGTATTATAGTGGATATCACGGTTATTGGCCGGTTGAATCACGCGAAGTAGAGCCCAGATTCGGCTCTTTGCAAGATTTTAAAACTCTGGTAAATGAAGCACATAAAAGAAATATTAAAGTGCTATTGGATTTTATATCGAATCATACTCATATAAATCATCCTTATTATAAAAATCATCCAGAATGGTATGGCGAAGTAGATTTACCTAATGGTGAAAAAAATATACGTCGCTGGGATGAATACAGGTTAACCACCTGGTTCGATACATTTTTGCCCTCCTATAATTTTCTTGACAATACTGAAGTAGTTGAAACAGTTACAGATGATGCAATATGGTGGTTAACAGAAACGGGAATAGATGGTTTCCGGCATGATGCGACAAAACATGTCCCGCATCAATTTTGGAAAAATTTAACTCAAAAAGTAAAAACTAAAGTTAATCCCTTTCGTGAATTGGATATCTATCAAATTGGCGAAACTTTTGGAAGTCATAATTTAATTAAATCGTATGTTAACAAAGGCATGCTGGATGCACAATTTAATTTTAACCAGTTTTTCATTGCCAGAAGGGTGTTCTCAGAAAACGATGGCAATTTTCTTGATTTAAGCTCAACCATTGAAAAATCATTAGAAGTTTATGGTCATAATCATGTTATGGGAAACCTGATGGATAGTCATGATCAAGTAAGAATGATGGCCCTTTTTGATGGTGATATGACATTATCAGATAATGCAGTTGAAAGAGCATTTCATGATCCGAAGATTGAAGTTGACGATGAAAATTCTTATAAAAAAGAGATATTGTATTTTACATATTTGCTAACAATCCCCGGCGTTCCTGTAATATATTACGGGGATGAATTTGGAATGACAGGGGCGGGAGACCCTGATAATCGAAGAATGATGCGATTTGATGATGACCTAAAATCCATAGAAAAAAAGCAATTAGAAAAAATTAAAGACATTATTCAGCTAAGAAAAAAACATTCTGCTTTTCGAAGAGGTGACTACAAAACACTTATTGTTTCTAAGGATGTTCTGGTATACACCAGAGGTGATGCAGAAGAAAGATTCATAGTGGCAATAAATAAAGGAAAGGATAAAAAGCAGATCAATTTCCTCTTACCTGGTTGGCTGAATTTAAAAACCACAAAATCTTTGTTAACGCAAAAAGAATACAATTCAATTAATAATAAACTTGATTTGAGCATAAATCCTTATTCTTCTGATGTATTGAAAGTCGTAAATTGATAAGGAATCAAAAACAAATAATTAAATTATTAAAATAAAATGAGGTTCAGCATTGAAAGTTACAATTGAATATTGCGTTGTGTGAAATTATTTTCCTAAAGCAGCCAGTTTGGCTGAAGCTATTATGAATAATGTGAAAGATGTGAATGTTGAATTTATTAAAAGTTCCGGTGGAGTATTTGAAGTCACAAAAGATGAAGAATTAATATACTCTAAATCGCGCACCGGTAATTTTCCGGATGAGGAAGAAATAATTAAGAAGTTAAAATAAAAAAGGGAGAAAAAATTCTCCCTTTAATCGAAAGAATTCCCCGATGCTTGCATCGGGGTAAACCTATTCTGTCATTCCGTTATGTTAAAATGCAAGTAAAAATCAGAAAATTTTGCATTTAGGATATAGTTTTCCTATTTCCCGATTTACAAATTATCTCCTCTGTCGGGATTGTATTTAATTAATTTTGCGTTACTGTTCTTTGACATTTAATAAATCAACCCGTTATAAACAGTCTTCCCTATGTGAATCGGGCGCTGCACCGTTGCTTTTAAATAGTAAAGTATGGCCTCAACCTCGCAAGAAATCCCGATCAACCGTTTGTCTGACTGGTTTTATCGGAACAGGAATGACAAAAAGGTCCATACCAAAATAGATTCTGATGGCAATGAACAGTTAAATCCCCCTTATGCTATTACAGCGTTAATATAAGGTTTTTGATTTTTCCAAACATATCGAATACGACTTAACAATATTTTTGCTATACGTATAATTGCTTTGTTTTTGTTCATACGCCGGTAAAGGTTTGCAAATTTCATAGTTAATGCCGGATCCTTTTTTACGGCTATCCAGGCTGCCTCAACAAGCATGGTTCTCAAATACTTATTACGCCGGTTTGAAATACCAAGGTTTATTTCTTTTTCATCAGATGATTGAATCGATGGTATTAAACCAACATAAGCAGCCAAATTCTCAAGGGTTTTAAAGCGATTCATATCAATTATTTCGGTTAACAATGTCATAGCGGTTATAAATCCGATTCCCGGGACTGTAAGTAAAATTGGCGCTATCAATGAAAAACAGACTACTTCTTTGGACATGGTTCTCATTATTTTTAGAATTTCTGTGAGTCTTTTCCTGGCTTCAACAAGTTGTTTGATTAAATCATTAAAGGCAAATTGAGCAAATTTGGTATCAAATTCTAAAGACAAAAGCCAATTGATAAACTGACCAGACCAGCGCTTTTCCTGGAATTGCAGAGGCATAGTTATGCCAAAATAATGTAATTTGCTTTTAATACGATTTTTTAGTCTGGTTTGATCTTTTACCGTTTGGAATCTATAACGATTAAGACTTCGATATTCTTCGGCAGTTTTTTTAGGGATATAGATGGCTTCTAAATCACCATTGCTTAATGAACGAGCCAATTTATTGGAGTCAACCCGGTCGTTTTTATTAAGACGCTCTTTCTGTTTAGTGGGAATATCAGCCGGATGTGTCACAATACAGTTGATACCAATTTGATTCAATTCCCTGGCTGCCCAGAATCCGCTGAAACCGGCTTCATAGACAGCATAATAGTTGCCATCAGGATATCTTCTTTGCATAAACTTGAGAAGAGTATCAGGCGTCGGATCAATAGTAACATATTTTTTTAATACTAGATTCATACTAATAACACAAATAGTCCATTGTTTTTTGTGAACATCAATACCAATGTAAAAACTTTGATTTTTAAATGTTAATGAATTATTTTGAAAAGAACTCATATCAACTCCTCTGACTAATTGAATGTTAAGTGAATAGCACTCATATTTAATACGGAGGAGTTGATTAATCAATACATTTTAAACATACAACCCCGCAGTTTAACCATCAACGAAGAAATAGGGAATAAAGGGGGAATTGCTAAATCCTTAAACAACATTGGAATTATTTATAAAAACCAGGGGGATTTCGCAAAAGCATATGACTATTATACCCGCAGTTTAACCATCAAGGAAGAAATAGGGGATAAAAGGGGAATAGCCATCTCCTTAAACAACATCGGAATTAGTTATAAAAACCAGGGGGATTACGCTAAAGCCATTGACTACCACATGCGCAGTTTAACCATCAGAGAAGAAATTGAGAGTAAATATGGAATAGCAAGCTCATTGAACAGCCTCGGGGAGATTTATCATGAACAGGGGGATTACGCTAAAGCCATTGACTACTTCATGCGCAGTTTAACCATCAGAGAAGAAATCGGGGATAAAAGGGGAATTGTCATTTCCTTAAACAGCATCGGAAATATATACAAAGAACAGGGCAGCTATGCTAGTGCCATTGCATACAGCACCCGTGCGCTAACTATTGCGCAGGAGATAGGTGCTGCCAAAAGATCCAGAGATGCTGCCAATGCGTTGTATGAAGCATACAAAGGCTGGAACAGGTTCAAACCGGCATTGGAAATGTACGAGCTTTACATTGCAACAAGAGACAGCATTGATAGTGAAAAAAACCGGCGTGAAGTTATTCGACAGGGGTACAAATATGAGTATGAAAAACAAGTTGTTGCTGATAGTATTGCTTATGTTGAAGTGCAAAAAGTCCAGGAAGCAAAACTTGAAAAATCAAGAATCCAGCAATTTGCTTTGATTGGCTGTTTAGTCTTATTAATTGTTTTCTCAGGTCTAATGTATAACAGGTTTAGGGTAATCCGCAGACAGAAAATTACCATTGAACATCAAAACAGTGAAATCGGGGCCGCACTAAACAAGCTGAAAGCCACCCAAAATGAGCTATTGCAAGCAATGCAGATGACCGAAGCTGCCAATAAAGAACTTGAAGCCTTTTCTTATTCTGTATCGCATGACCTGCGGGCGCCCTTGCGGGCTATTGATGGATTTACCGGTATTCTAATAGAAGATTATGCCTCAAAATTAGATAAGGAAGGAAAACGTCTGGGATCGATTATTCAGGACAATACCAAGAAGATGGGTAAGCTTATTGATGACATGCTATCCTTTTCCCGTGTGGGGCGGGCATCAATGCACATTTCCAAAATTGACATGAAAAATATGGTAAATGCCATTTACAACGAAGCGACCAAACCTGAAGAGCGTAAGCGGATTACTTTTACAGTTGCTAAATTGCCCAAGGCAGAAGGCGATACTAATATGATGCGTGAGGTGTGGATAAACCTTATTTCCAACGCGCTCAAGTATTCGTCTAATCGCAAACAAGCCGTTATTTCTATTTCTTGCCAAGAAGAACAGAATAAATTAATTTATTGCATAAAAGATAACGGTGTTGGATTTGATATGAAATACGTTGATAAGGTTTTCGGGGTCTTTCAAAGGCTTCATACTTCCAAAGAATTTGAGGGCACAGGCGTGGGCCTGGCTTTGGTACAACG
>DAOWAQ010000254.1 GCA_030634505.1 Calditrichia bacterium | reverse complement strand
GTGGTTACAGCAATAATTATTCCTTTAATCTTTGAACCGGCAAGGCGGAGAGTACACCATTTTATTGATACCAAACTCTTTAGCGTGCAGGATAACTATCTGCTGGCTCAGCGCAGTTTCACTTCTGATTTAAATAATTGTATAAATATTGAATCCATGGCACAGATGGTTGTAGAAAAGTTAGATGAACTATTAAAACCGGAATGTATTGGCATATATCTACTAAAAGAAAATTCTAAAAAATGGAAATTGAATGCCGAAAAAAATTGTAAGTCTGTTTCATTGAAAACAATAAATCAATTAGCCAAAATTAATGAAGAATCAATTCATATAGTATTTTCAAATAATCTCTTTGTAGAGTCAGCAGTAGAATTCGAAGACATATCTAAATATGCTTTATCTGCTGATATACTAGCTTTGGCTTTACCGATAGAAACACAGAAAAAAAACACGGTTGGTATACTTGTTTGTGGTAAGAAAAAATCCGATTTGCAATATAGCCTTGAAGATGTGGACTTGCTTAAAACCATTTGTAACCAAACGGGTTTGACAATCGAACGTATCCGGTTACAGAAAAAACTAATCCTGCAATTTGAAGAGACCCAACGACTTGAAGAATTAAATCAAACCAAATCTTTATTTGTCTCCAGTGTATCCCATGAAATGAAAACTCCGCTAACCAGTATTAAAATGTTTGCAGATCTAATTCAATCAAAAAAGAACGTAACTGAAACTGAAAAAAAAGAATACCTTGAAATAATAGAGGGTGAAAGTGAGCGATTGACAAGATTAATAGATAATGTATTAGATTTTTCTAGAATTGAACGAGGTGAAAAAAAATATAATTTTACAGAAATTAATTTAAAAAAAGTAGTTGATTCCGTATTACGTTCAATGAAATATCAATTAAAACAATATGACTTCCAATTGGATGTCAATTTCCCTGAAAATGAAATAATAATCACCGCTGATGCAGACGCTGTCATTGAAGCGATTTCAAACCTCATCTCTAATTCAATTAAATATTCTTCAACCAATAAGTATCTTTCAGTTTCTTTAATTGACAAAGATGAAAAGAAAATTGTTGAAGTTTCAGATAAAGGAACTGGAATTAGCGATGAAGATCAAAAACACATTTTTGATGCCTTTTACCGCTCTAAACAAAAAAATGTCCAAACACTTGGTGGTGCCGGGCTTGGTTTAACAATCGTTCAAGACATAATGATTGCACATAATGGCAAAATTGAAATAGAAAGTAAACCGAATCAAGGAAGCACTTTTCGTTTAATTTTTCCTACAAATTTGTTATGAAGAATATTCTTATTATAGAAGATGATTTGGCAATTGCTAAAGGTATTCAAATAAGTCTTAAAGAGGATTCATTCAATATTGATTCTGAATCTGATGGATTAAAAGGATATACTTTAGCACTGAAAAATAGTTTTGATTTGATTATATTAGATGTTATGCTTCCTAATAAAAACGGATTCGATATTTGTCGTGATTTACGGGAAAAAGGATTATTTACACCTATATTAATGCTCACCAGTAAAACCGAAGAAATTGATAAAGTGTTAGGATTGGAAGTTGGTGCTGATGATTATATGACAAAACCATTTGGCTTGAATGAATTGAAGGCACGTATAAGGGCGCTTTTGCGCAGAGCAGAAATTTTTTCAAAAAAACATATCGATTCAGAAATAAAATTTAAACCAAAAGAGGAAGTTCGAATCTTCATGTTTTTGGATATGAAATCGTCTACAACCATTGCTGAAAGATTAGGTCATTTTAAATACTATAATCTTCTTAACGATTTCTTTTTTGATGTTACGGATCCAATCATTCAATCTAAAGGAGAAATTTATCAATATGTAGGAGACGAAATTGTTGTATCATGGTTATTGGGTGATGGAATTCAAAACATAAATTGTATTGAATGTTTCTTTAAAATAGTTGAATCTATCAAAAAATTTTCGGAAAAATATGAAAAACAATATGGAGTAATCCCGGAATTTAAAGCCGGTTTGCATTATGGAATTGTTACTACCGGTGAAATAGGTGTTAAAAAAAGGGAAATGGTATACACAGGTGATGTACTTAATACTGCATCCCGAATACAGGAATTATGCAATAACTATAATGAAAAACTTTTGATTTCAAAAACACTTTTAGACCATTTATCTATACATGATAAATACAAAGTAAATAAAATTGGAGAAATATCACTTAGAGGCAGAAAGAGTACTGAAATATTATTCAGCATTAATAAAAGTTAAGCAATTGGAGAAAAATCATGAGCCGACTCCTTATCATTGAAGATGATCCTGCAATTCAAAAAGCTTTACAAGCAAGTTTTGAGCAAGAAGAATTTGAAATTTTAACTGCTTCTGATGGTATTGAGGGATATGAAAAAGCTCAAGATAATAGTATCAATTGTATTATTCTCGATCTAATGCTTCCGGGAAAAAATGGAAAAGATATTTGTAAAGATTTAAGAAATGATGGTATAACTACTCCTATTCTAATATTGACCAGCAAGCAAGAAGAAATGGATAAAGTCTTACTGTTCGAATTAGGCGCTGATGATTATGTTACCAAACCTCCCGGAATTAGAGAATTGCATGCTAGAGTTAATGCTCTTATACGGAGATCATCTAATGAAAAAAAGGAAATTGAAACATATAGTTTTGGTGATATTAAAATTGATTTCAAAAAACAGGAAGCATATAAAAACAAAGAGGAATTAAAACTTTCTTCAAAAGAATTTGAGATATTAAAGTTCTTTATTCAACATGAAGAAGAGGTGATACCTCGTCACCAACTTCTTGAAGAAATTTGGGGGTACGAAGTTTATCCGACCACCCGTACTGTTGATAATTACATTTTAAACCTGCGTAAAAAAATTGAAGATGACCCGGCTAGCCCAAAACATTTAATTACCATTCATACTACTGGTTATAAGTTTATCAAGTAATAATAATCACACTGGAAAACATTTCTAAACCAACTCACCTTTTTTGACATTTTTTTGACAATTGATTTACAAATCCATGACAATAAGCATCATTGATACCTATATATTGATAACAGAAGTGATAATTAATTGAGGTGAAAAGTGATGTATAATAAAAATCAAATAGTTCCAGTCAATTTATTCAGTTTCGATTTTTTACGTTATTATTGGATCACCATGCGGCCATACCTGTTATTTGTTTCCGGAATTACCGGTATTGTGGGATTATCATTTGCGCCTTCACTTTCGATTTTTGCAACTTCAGTTCTTTATCTGACTTTTTTTCTCTCTTATGGTTTCGGACAAGCCCTAACAGATTGTTTTCAAATTGATACGGATTCTCTTTCATCTCCTTACAGGCCGTTAACACAGGGTGTTATCAATAAAAAAGATGTGTTAACCGTGAGCCTGATTGGGCTATGTTTAATAGGTTTTATTCTTACAGCTTATGCTTTAATCAACTTATTCCTGGCAGCATTTGCAACATTTGGATTGGCAACTTATACATATTTCAAAAAACGGTGGTGGGCCGGTCCATTTTATAATGCCTGGATTGTTTCTCTTCTATGTCTGATCGCTTATGTTGCCGGCAGTGGAGATGCCACAATAGTATTAAGTACAAAATTTTACCTGGTACTTCTGGCGGTTTTCTTTGGTTACGCAAATTTTGTTCTCACCGGTTATTTCAAAGATATATCCGCAGACCTTAAAACAGGTTACAATACATTACCTGTTATTTTTGATCTAAAAATTTCAACTCTAATTAGTGATATATTTGCAGCTGTTACTATTTTTCTCTGTGGAATTGTACTTTATCAAATTCTTTATTTAAAATTGATAATCTTTACTAATATTTATTCTCTTGTCTTTTTTATATCCGGATGTGCTGTCTC
>DAOWAQ010000143.1 GCA_030634505.1 Calditrichia bacterium | reverse complement strand
TGAACCTAAATCTGAAATGCTTGAAATGACAGATTTTTGTACAGACAGATTACCTGATGATAAACCGCGTTATTTAATGGGTGTTGGCACTCCAGAGGATATTCTTGATTGTATTGAACGAGGTGTTGATATGTTTGATTGCGTGATGCCAACAAGAAATGCACGTAACGGAACTGTTTTTACTTCAAAAGGTAAAGTGATTATTAAAGCCGCGAAATATAAACAAGACAAAAATCCCATAGATTCTGATTGTAACTGTTATACATGTTTAAATTTCACTCGTGCTTATATCAGGCATTTATTTAATGTTAACGAAATTCTGGGAATGCACCTCGCAACTCTACATAACATTCACTATTATCTGGAATTGGTGTCAGAAGCCAGAAATCAGATAATTAAAAATAATTTTAAGGATTGGAAAGAGAAAATTATAATAAATATAACACAACGAAATTAATTTACTTAAGAAGGAGAAAAACGTGACTTATTTGATTTTTTTGATGGGGCCTCAAGGCGGCGAAGGTGGTAGCGGTTTTATGAGTCTTTTACCATTTTTAGCAATTATTGTAATTATGTATTTTTTAATGATTAGACCACAGGTAAAAAAACAAAAAGATCGCCAGAAAATGATTGACGCAATACAAAAAGGTGATAATGTTGTTACCTCTGGTGGAATTCACGGAAAAGTAATGGGATTTACCGACAATGATAAAACTGTTATCTTGAAAGTTGATGACAATGTGAAAATAAATGTTGATCGATCAGCAATAGGTGCAGCCAAGAATCTAAAATCTGAATAAACATGAAAGTTGTTTTTATGGGTACTCCGCAGTTTGCGGTTGTATCTTTAAAGAAATTGCTTGAAGAAAAAATCAATATTATTGCTGTTGTTACTGCGCCTGATAAACAGAAGGGACGTGGTTTAAAAATTCTCCCTTCACCTGTAAAATCGGAGGCAGAAAAGTATAATATTCCGGTATTACAGCCGGAAAAATTAAAAGACCCCGTATTTCAACATCAATTACAACAGCTTAATCCTGATTTAATAGTCGTTGTGGCATTTAGAATATTGCCGGAATTGATATTTGCTATGCCCCCACTTGGCACTATTAATTTGCACGGATCCCTCCTTCCAAAATATCGAGGTGCGGCTCCTATTAACTGGGCCATTATCAATGGAGAAACTGAAACCGGCGTTACAACTATATTTATAAACAAACAAGTAGATACCGGAAATATTATCAGCAATGCTAAAGTGAAAATTTCAGAAAACATGACCGCCGGTGAGCTGCACGACGAAATGGCAATTGTGGGGGCTGGGTTGCTTTTTGATACATGTTTAGCCATTAGTGAAAATACAGTACAAACAAAAATGCAAGATGAAAGCCTTGCGTCATTAGCCCCAAAAATATTCAAAGAAAATTGTAAAATAGATTTTAACCACCAGGCAAAAAATTTACATAATTTTATCAGAGGGCTTTCACCATATCCAACCGCATATGCATTTATGAATGGGAAAATGGTCAAGTTATTTGAATCGAGTATATTTGAAGAACATAATAATCGAAATGAATCGCCGGGTGCAATAGTGGATATAATAGAAAACAATTTGATTGTTCAGTGTGCACAAAGTTCAATTTCTGTTAATGAAATTCAGATCGAAGGTAAAAGAAAAATGAAAACTGAGGAATATTTGAGAGGAAGTCGAATAGAAATTGGTGCACAGTTTGAGTAAACCCCCACCTTCAAAATAAATAGTTCTATTTCAACAAAAGCATCTTTATATATTGAAAATCTAAGAAACCAATTTATTAATAAATCGTTTACCTGTAAGGTATCTAAAATTATGGGGGATATTATGGTATATTTATTAATAAATAAAAAAATATCTTTTGATGCAAATCTTAAAATGTTTGATCAAAAATGCCGTAAAGCAAAAATATTTCAAATAATGCGAGAAAAAACATTTTATCTTAATCCGAGCGAAAAGAAACATCGTAGAAAACCAAAATAACCTATAGTTATTATTTATATCGATCTTTGTATTTGTGATTTTTATATTTAAATTCAACTGAATTATTAATCTGAAATAGAAGTAACAATGGAGCACAGCATAAGAAAGAAAGTACTGCGAAAAATTACCTATGGGGTTTATATTCTTGCGGTAAAACTAGATGATAAGTATTCGGCCGCTACAATTACCTGGGTATCACAGGCTTCTTTTGAACCGCCTTTATTGATGATAGGCTTAAAAAAATTGAGTAATTCCTATAAATTTGTAATTGATTCAAAAAAGTTTTCAATTAACATTCTAAATGATTCACAAAAAAATATGGCGGCGTCTTTTTTTAAAAATACTAAATATGAAAAGGGAGAATTGAATGGATATGAAATCAAAGAAGGAAAAACAGGTGTGCCGGTTTTCATAGAAGTAAATTCATTTCTTGAATGCGAATTAGTGAAAGTAATTGAAGGAGGAGATCACGATATTATTGTGGCGGAGATTAAGAATTTTGAAAATCTTACCGGCCAAGAAGTATTAAACTTACGATCCACAGGATGGAATTATGGAGGCTGAAAAAAGTAATTGTCAAATATTATAAATTATTCAATTTTTACTAGAAATTTGCTTTTTTATAGCGTTGATATTCTTGATTTTAAATTATACGTTAAGTAAATTTTTAACAGATTGGAGGAGAAAATGAGCAAAACATATAAATTAATTGAATTAGTCGGAACGTCTACCAAGAGTTACGAAGATGCAATTTCAAACGCAATCAAACAAGCAGCAAAAACATTAAAAGCAATCAGCTGGTATGAAGTAATTCAAATGCGTGGTGCAGTAAATGATGGAAATGTTCAGGAATACCAGGTGATACTCAAAGTAGGATTTAAACTTGTAGATTAGTTCATAGCACTAAATAACAGATTTTTCCAGGAGGAAGAAAATGGCACTTTTGATTAATGAGGAATGTATAGCGTGTGATGCATGTGTTCCTGAATGTCCAAACGAAGCAATTACTGAAGGTGATCCGCTTTATATAATTGATCCGGATCTATGTACTGAATGTAAGGGGTTTCATGAAGATCCTCAATGTGCTGCCGTTTGTCCAACAGACGCATGTATACCGGATCCAGACCATGTGGAAACAGAAGAAGAATTATTAGCGAAAAAAGCTAAAATTCACGGCGAATAATATATTTCTTTAGTTTTAATTCATGCTATAAAGGGTACAGCAAATAGTTGTTACCCTTTTTGTTTTTATATTTATCTGAAAAATTAATTATTATTTTATGGTTTTGAAAAAATAGAATATTTATTTCAATTTTTGCATTGTAGCTTAATTGAAATAATAAAGATGTCAGAATAGGGGTGATATATATGTCAATTGATTTAACAACGGTACTAACAGGATTAGTATTTTTTATAGCCGGTTCAGCGTTTTCATATTTTATTTATAATTCAATTCTTACCAGAAAGCAAGAATCCGCAAATAATTTAATTGAAAAAGCAAAAAATGAAGCGGAAAAATTAAAAAAGGAACAATTAATTAAGTTCAGGGAAGAATTGCAAAGGAAGCGGTCAAAATTTTATGAGGATTTAAAAAATAGAGAAAAACAGCAATATAAGAACGAACAAAATATTTATAAAAAAGAAAAATCATTAAGACGAGAAGAAAATAATCTAAAAATTAATGAATCCAGATTTGCAGCTCATGAAAATAAATTGAACGATCTGGAAACTACTTTAAGAGCAAAACAGAAGAAAATTGACGAATTACTGGATATTCAAAATGACAAACTGGAAAAAATTTCTGGGATGTCTGTTGAAGATGCTAAAAGTCAGTTAATGGAAAATCTTCAAAACAAGATAAAGATTGAAGCAACCCAAATGGCAATTGATATAAAATCTGAAGCAAAATTGAATGCACAACGTGAAGCAAAAGAAATCATTGCTCAGGCGATTGAAAATCTATCTTATGAATTTACAATGGAATCGACGTTATCTACAGTGCAATTACCAAATGAAAAATATAAAGGTATGATTATTGGCAGAGAAGGCAGGAATATCCGTGCTTTTGAGGAAATAACAGGTGTAAAGGTAATTGTTGATGATACTCCTGAAATGATTGTATTGTCAGAATTTGATCCGGTACGACGTGAAATAGCACGATTGACAATGGATCATTTGATAAAGACTAAAAATATTAATCCAAATCTTATCGAACAGGCAAAATCGAAATCTGCAAAAACTGTAGAAAATTCAATATCGAAAGCGGCAGAAGACACAATTCGTGATTTGAGAATAAAGGATGTACATCCGCAAATCAAAGAATGTTTGGGAAGATTAAGGTATAGATACAGCTATGGTCAAAATATGCTGCAGCATGCGAAAGAAGTTGCATTGATAACGGGCGCCATGGCGGCAGAACTTGGATTCAATGTAAAACTTGCCAAAAGAGCAGGGTTGCTACATGATATTGGAAAAGCACTAACTTCTAATTCTGAAGGCAGTCATGTAACTTTAGGTGTTGAGTTATGTGAAAAATATAATGAACATGAAGTCGTTATAAATGCAATCATGGCGCATCACGAAGAGGCTGAACCAATATCTCCAATTTCTGTTTTGGTTACAGCTGCAGATAAAATAAGCGGTAGCAGACCGGGAGCCAGAAGAGATACTCTTGAAGCATACACTAAACGTATTTCTACTTTGGAAGAAATTGCGAATTCATTTGATGGTGTATCCAAAACATATGCCATCTCAGCCGGACGGGAAATACGTGTTATAGTTGAACCTGAACGTGTTGATGACAAAAATGCTGAGATGTTAGCGATGGAAATTTCAGGTAAAATAAAGGAATCAATGGAATATCCGGGAAATATTAAAGTTGTTGTTATAAGAAATACAGTTGCTTCAAAATTTACTCAGGATTATGAAGAGGAAGAAGTTAAAGAGAGTAATTAATTTATTTTACAATTAAAATATTAAAGAAAAAAAAGTTACTGAATTAAATCGGAGGAAAATGTGAAGATTGCCATTCCAAAGGAATCTGGTGCTGGTGAAACACGAGTAACAATGATTCCTTCTAATGTTGATCAGCTTATTAAAATGGGTGCTGAAATTGAAATTGAATTCGGGTTAGGTGAGAAAATTGGAATAACTGATCAGGAATATGCAAATGTGGGAGCTAAAATTAGTAACGACCACAATGCATTGATTTCAAATGCGGATATCATTTTAAGAATCCAAAAACCCGAAGAGCAGGATTTGCAATTGCTAAAAAAAGGCAGTATTCATATCAGTTACCTTGATCCATTTAACGAAAAGGAATTGATTAGTAAAATAGCTACCGCCGGGATTAGTGCTGTAAGCATGGAAATGATTCCACGTACAACACTTGCACAGAAAATGGATGTTCTTAGTTCTCAGGCAAACCTGGCAGGTTATGTTTCAGTTATTGTGGCTGCAGAAAGATCAGATAAAATTCTACCAATGATGATGACGCCCGCCGGAACAATAGCTCCGGCAAGGATATTCATCATAGGAGCCGGTGTTGCCGGATTACAAGCTATTGCAACAGCAAAAC